>JAUWXH010000538.1 GCA_030616465.1 Planctomycetota bacterium
GTATGGATAGAGACACCGCATGCGGCGAGCGTGTGAGGGAAAGGACCATGAAGCGGAGTGCGACCAGCATCCGGTGCGTGCCACGCTACGGTTACCCGGGAACCGAGGTGCGGATCGTCGATCTGGATTTGCCCGAGGACCTGGAAGATAAGGCGCTGCTGGAAGTGTTGCGCCTCTGGTTCACTCTGCACGGCCTGCCAGAGGCCGTCTACGACATCGACGTGGACGACGACGGTTACTTCGCCATCATCAACGACGAGGCGTACTCGCGCCCCTGGGGTGCCCCGCTCTTGTAGGCCCCGCTCCGCGATTGCCGCCAGACACCACCGGAATCCGACGCGGCACGAGTTTATAGTTGACAAAGCGGTATGGAATTCTAAGCTGGAGTTAATATGAACGGACCCTGGCCTTGCGATGCTTGGTATTGGTATTACGGCGGCGGAGACGCCGGCGGCTGGGGTCCACGCGTGCATTGACGTTGGATACGCACTGAAACCCAGCCCCGGCTCCGAGCCGGGGCTTTTTTTACGCGCGTGACGGAACCTGACCGATCAGCTAGGAGATGACCGCAGTCATGCAAGCAGCTATCCGCAAAGTCGTGGACGGTCGGGACCTGACCGAGCAGGAGGCCTTTTCGGTCGCTTCCGCGATCATGGCTGGGCAGGCCACGTCGGCCCAGATCGCCGCCCTGCTGGTCGCCCTGCGGACGAAGGGGGAGACCGCGGAGGAGATCACCGGCTTCGCCCGGGCGATGCGCCGGGGGGCAACGCCGCTGCCGCTGTCGTCGGAGGGGCTGGTGGACACCTGCGGGACTGGCGGTGACGGGAGCGGGACGTTCAATATCTCGACTGTGAGCGCTTTCGTGGCTGCCGGGGCCGGGTGCAAGGTTGCCAAGCACGGCAACCGGTCCATCTCCAGCCGCTGCGGGAGCGCGGACGTGTTGCGGGCACTCGGCGTGAACATCGAGGTGCCGCCGGAAACCACGGCACGCTGTATCGAGCAGGTCGGGGTCGGCTTTCTGTTCGCGCCGCTGTACCACCAGAGCATGAAGCACGCCGCCGGGCCGCGCAGGGAGATCGGCATCCGCAGCATCTTCAACATCCTGGGTCCGCTGGCGAACCCGGCGGGAGCCAAGCGGCAACTGCTCGGCGTCTTCAAACGCCAACTAACCGAAGTGCTGGCGCGCGTGTTGCAAACCCTCGAGTCGCTCCACTGCCTCGTGGTCCACGGCGAAGACGGGCTCGACGAAATCACCCTGATGGGCAGTACCTACGTGAGCGAGCTCCGCGACGGGCGCGTGCGCAGCTACACACTCAGCCCCGAAGGGCTCGGACTGCAACGGGCCAAACCGGAGCAGGTCGCCGGCGGGGACCCGGATACCAACGCTCGAATCGCGCTGGACGTGCTCGGGGGCAAGCGTGGACCGACGCGCGATATTGTCCTGCTCAATGCCGCCGCGGTAATACACGTCGGCGGTCGGGCCGACTCGTTGCCGGAAGGGGTCAAGCAGGCGGCCGAGTCGCTGGACTCCGGGCGGGCGCTGCGGGCGCTCGAGGCGTTGCGAGATTTCGCATCGGAGCCATAGCAATGGACTTCCTCCACACGATCGTGGCACGCAAGCAAGACGAGGTGGCCGAACGCAGGAAGCAGGTGCCGTTGGAGGTGCTGTGGGATCGGCCGCTGCCGGCAGTGCGGGATTTCGCCGCCGCCCTGCGAAGGCCCGGGGTGTCGGCCATCGCGGAAATCAAACGCAAATCGCCGTCCAGAGGCCCGCTGCGCGAAGACCTGGACCCGGGCGAGATTGCGAAGAGCTATCAAGACAACGGGGCCGCGGCGATCTCGGTCCTCACGGATCGGGAGTTCTTCGGCGGCGGCCCGGACGACCTGACCAGCGTCAAGCAAGGCGTCTCCC
>JAUWXH010000438.1 GCA_030616465.1 Planctomycetota bacterium
TGCCCACCGGTGTTCGAGTAGACTTCAGTATCAAGCACCAGCACGTTGACGTTCCGCCCGCACGCCAGCACGTGGTCCAGCCCGCCGTAGCCGCTGTCGTACGCCCAGCCGTCACCGCCCAGCACCCACACACTCTTCTTCACCAGCACGTCGGCGATGTCCAGCAGGCGTCGCGCTTCGGACGTATCGAGCTTGTGCAGCTCCTGTTTCAAAGCCGCCACGCGTTTGCGCTGCTCCTCGATACCCACTTCGCTGGACTGATCCGCGCTCAGCAGTCCGTCGGCCAGCTCCGTTCCGATGGTATCCGCCAGCTTGCCGACCAGCTCGCGGGCATACTCGTTATGCTTGTCGAGCGTAAGGCGGAAGCCGAAGCCGAACTCGGCGTTGTCCTCGAACAGCGAGTTGGACCAGGTCGGCCCGCGCCCGTCCGGGTTCTTCGCCCACGGCGCGGTGGGCAGGTTCCCGCCGTAGATCGACGAGCACCCGGTCGCGTTGCCGATGATGGCCCGGTCGCCGAATAACTGCGTCAGCAGCTTGATATACGGGGTCTCGCCGCACGCCGCGCAGGCGCCCGAGTACTCGAACAGCGGCTGAAGGTACTGCGAGCCCTTGACCGTGTTGATTTTGACGCGGCTGCGATCGATCTCCGGGAGCGCGAGGAAGAAGTCGTAGCACTCGCGTTCGCTCGCGCGCAGCGCCGGCTGGAACGCCATGTTGATCGCCTTGAGCCGCGTCTCCTGCTTGTTCTTGGCCGGGCAGGCCTCGATGCACATCGCGCACCCGGTGCAATCCTCCGGCGCGACCTGCACGGTCATCATCAGCCCGGCGTATTCTTTGCCGATCGCTTTGACCGACTTGAATGTGGACGGGGCGTTTTCGAGGAGTTTCGGGTCGTAGGCCTTCATGCGGATGGCGGCGTGCGGGCAAACGATCGCGCACTTGCCGCATTGCACGCACGTCTCGGGATCCCACACCGGGATCTCCAACGCGATGTTGCGTTTCTCCCACTTGGCCGTGTCGATCGGGAACGTCCCGTCACACGGCATGGCGCTGACCGGGATCTCGTCGCCGCGACCCGCGATAATCTCCCCCAGCACGTTCCGCACGAACTCCGGCGCCTCTTCCGACACCGGCGGCGGCATCTCGACCGTGCTGGTGGCCTTGTCCGGCACCTTGATTTCGTGCAGGTTGGCCAGCGTCTGGTCCACCGCCGCCCAGTTCTTCTTGACGATCTCCTCCCCCTTGACCCCGTAGGTCTTCTTGATCGCGCCCTTGATCTGGGCGATGGCTTCGTCGCGCGGCAGCACCCCCGAGATCGCGAAGAAGCAGGTCTGCATGATCGTGTTGATCCGCGCGCCCATGCCGGTATCCTTCGCGACCGAGTAGGCGTCGATCACGTAGAACCTCAGCTTCTTGTCGATGATCTGCTGCTGGACCCTGCGCGGCAGCCGGTCCCAGGTCTCATCCGTCGGGAACGGGCTGTTGAGCAGAAACACCGCCCCGGGGACCGCGTTGCCGAGCATGTCGTAGCGTTCGAGAAAGGTCCACGTGTGACAGGCCACGAAGTTCGCCGCGCTGACCAGATACGTCGAATGGATCGGCCGCGGCCCAAAACGCAGGTGCGAGACTGTCACCGACCCGGCCTTCTTCGAGTCGTAGACGAAGTAGCCCTGGGCGTAGTTGTCCGTCTCCTCGCCGATGATCTTGATCGAGTTCTTGTTGGCCCCGACGGTTCCGTCGGCCCCCAGTCCATAGAACATCCCGCGCACCACGTCGTCGCCTTCGGTCACGAACCCGGGGTCGTAATCCAGGCTGCTGTGGGTGACATCTTCCTTGATGCCGACGGTGAAGTGGTTCTTCGGCTCGGGCTGGGCCAGGTTGTCGAAAACGGCCTTCATCATCGCCGGCGTGAAGTCCTTCGACGAAAGCCCGTAGCGGCCGCCCACTACCCTCGGCATGTCGGCAAACGGCAATCTGCCTAGCGCGTGTCGCTCGGCGAACCCCGCGAGCACGTCCTTGTATAGCGGCTCGCCGTCGGCGCCCGGCTCCTTGGTCCGATCCAGCACGCCGATCATCCTGACCGTCTTCGGCAGCGCGTTGAGCAGCGCGTCCGCGTCGAATGGGCGGTACAGCCGTACCTTGATCAGCCCGACCTTTTCGCCGCGCTCGACCAGGTACTCGGTCGTCTCGTGCCCGGCTTCGGCGCCCGAGCCCATCATCACGACCACCCGCTCGGCATCGGGGGCCCCGACGTAATCGAACAGGTGGTAGTGTCGGCCGACGATCCGGGCGAACTTGTCCATAGCCTTCTGCACGATCGCCGGGCATTCCTGGTAGAAGCGGTTGACGGTCTCGCGGGCCTGGAAGAAGACGTCGGGGTTCTGGGCCGAGCCGCGCAGCACCGGGCGGTCCGGGCTCATGGCCCGCTCGCGATGGGCACGGACCAGGTCGTCATCGATCATGGCCCGCATGTCGTCGGCGGTCAGCTCCTCGATCTTCTGGATCTCGTGCGAGCTGCGGAACCCGTCGAAAAAGTGGACGAAAGGCACCCGGGCCTCCAGCGAAGCCGCCGTCGTGATCAACGCCAGGTCCATCACCTCCTGGATCGAGCCGGAGGCCATCAGGCCGAACCCGGTCGAGCGGCAGGCCATCACGTCGCTGTGATCGCCGAAGATGCTCAAGGCGTGCGTCGCCACCGTGCGGGCGGAGACGTGGAAGACCGTGGGCGTCAACTCGCCGGCGATCTTGAACATGTTGGGGATCATCAGCAGCAGGCCTTGCGAGGCGGTGAAAGTCGTGCACAG
>JAUWXH010000164.1 GCA_030616465.1 Planctomycetota bacterium
CAGTACGCCGCCGGCAACGGGCCTCTCTCCGTGGCGATCGGCGACCTGGACGGCGACCAAGTGCCCGACCTGGCCGTGGCGAACTGGCACAGCGACAACGTCTCGGTGCTGCTGAACCAGTCGGCGATTCCCGGCGATCTCAACGATGACGGCTGTGTCGATCAGTCCGACCTGGGCCTTCTGCTGGCCGACTGGACCTGCACCGGCGCGGACTGCCCCGGCGATTGCGACGATGACGGCGACACGGACTACACCGACTTGGTTATCCTGCTCGGCAACTGGGGCGAGGGGTGCCCGTAGCGCTTTAGCGCACCGCGGCGCTGAGCCGACGCAGGTAGGGCGTGCCCGCCGTGCCGGGGGACGGCGCGTTGGCGGGCGTGGGTTGGTGTGTTGCGGGTGAAGATGGCCGGTTGCTTACCCTTGACAGAGCTGCGCTCCGTCAAGGGTGGGCGCGCGCGGCTCTGATCGGCCGGCGGGCCGCCGGCCGCTACGGAAATCGTCGGGTCGATGACCCGACCTACCCGCTGATCGGGGCGGGAACGGATTCCCGCTGATCGGGGTGCGAGAAGGGATTCTCACACCAGCGGAACCATGCCCGCGCCGCTGGCTTGGGCATGCCACACGACTGTGGCCTGCCCCCGATTCATGTACCAATCGTTATGAGAGTCCGGTCCTGGATGCGTTAGACGTGGAACTTGACGGTGATCACGTCGCCGTCCTGGACGACGTAGGTCTTGTGTTCCTGGCGGATGTGGCCGGCGGCTTTGGCGGCCTTGATCGAGCCGGTGCCTTTCAGCGCGTCGAACGGGACGGTCTCGGCCCGGATGAACCCGCGGGCCATGTCGGTGTGGATCTTTCCGGCCGCATCAACCGCAGTCGTCCCCTTCGGGATCGCCCAGGCGCGCACCTCGTCATGGGCGAAGGTAAAGAAGGTGATCACCCCCAGGGCGTCGAAGCAGGCCCTGATGATGCGGTCGCGGGCCAAGGCCTGAATCCCCCACTCGGCCATGAATTCGGGCCGGTCGGCCCCGTCCATCTGCATCAGCTCCGCTTCCAGTGAGGCGCACACGGCGAAGGTGGCCGACGCCTGCGGGTCGCGGAAGGGCGGTTCGCCGCCGATCTCCTGTTCACCCACGTTGATCACCAGCACCACCGATTTCTGCGTCAGGAACCCGAAATTGCGCAGCAGCTTCTCCTCGTCCCCCGGCTGAATGAGCTCACGCAGTGGGCGTTCGCTTTCGAGGGCCTCGCGGCAGCGTTGCAGCAGGGCCAGCTCGTGCTGCTGCTGGTCGCGCTCTGGGGTGGGCTTGGAGAGCGCCTTCTCGAGCTTCTGGATGCGGTTATCGCAGATTTCCAGGTCCGCCAACAGCATCTCGTCGCGCAACTGGGTGAGATCGCTCTGCGGGTCAACCCGCCCCTGGTGAGCCGGGACGGCGTCCGACTTGAAGCCGCGCACCACCAGCACGAGCGCGTCGGTTTGGCGCAGCGTTGGCAGGTGCCTGGTCAGCCCCGCGCGTTGGGCGTCGCCTTCGGCGCTGCCGGGCAGATCCACGAAATCGATGGTAATCTCGGTGCGCCGCTTGGGCTGAAAGACCTGCTCGAGCCACTCCAGCCGCGGCTCGGGGACCTTCACGGCCGCCAGGTTTTCCTCCGTCGGCTTGAGATGATCGGCCGGCACGCCGCTGACCGCCATGAACAGGGCGGTCTTGCCCGAGTAGGGAAACCCGACGATGGCGATTCGCATGGCTGCCCCTCGCTCCGCTGTACGCCGGCCCGCGGCCGTGGGAGGTCCCATCCGGGTCGTCCGCGCGGCGGCGGTTCAGATTGCCAGACACTCCGTCCGAGATATACTACTGTAGCGTGCTCCGAGCCGGTAGCGTCGGTGCGCCGGCGGGTTCACACGGGGTTTTCCGCATAAGTGGATACGACTGCGATGCAGGACATGCGAAGACTACTCGCGATTGCCGTGATCGGATTGGCCGCTGCCGGCGGCTGCTCTTACACGATATCGGACTTTGAGCACGCCTTGCCGGCTACGCTCGAAGAGGTCGGTCGCATTCGTGACAGCGAGGACCTTACCAGCCAGCAGAAGCGAGATGGGCTACAGGAGCTCGGCTTCCCGCCGTTGATCATCAACGCACTCCTGATCGACGAGCGGACCGCCAACCAGTTCGGCGGCGACTTACGCTCGGCCTGGGAGAACGTGTCCGGCGAACGCTTCAACGAGCTAACGCCGGACGAGGTCCAGCTTTATACCGATGCCGGCAACGAGGTCGAGCGGAAGCTTCCCTTCGACCTGACCGACGAAGCGGCTCAGGCGATGGTGGACCTGTTCGGGGAGCACAGTATCGCGACGAAGGACGACCTGCAGGCGTTCCTCGACGACCCGGGCAGCGAGATTCCCAGCAGCATACCCGAGGATGCCTTGCCGGATGTGTTTATCGACTTCGACCCTGGCCGGCTGATCGACGCGTTGCCCTAGAAAGGGAGAAGAACATGAACGCTAAGAAAGCGGCAGTCCTTGGGCTAACGGCCTGCTTCGTACTGACCGGCACGCTCGGGTGCTTGTTCGGCCCGATGGTCCCCGAGCGGACAAGCAACCAAGGGGGCGGCACCATCCTCACCGCGACGGGCAAGGTCTTCGGGGGACAGATGACCCAACTCACCCCGGATGAAGTCCAGATGGTTGCAGACCAGATCAACGACCTGAGCCCGCAAGTGGACCTGACCCTGGACGACGACCAGGCTCAGGCCATCGTGGGTTTCCTGGCCCAGAACGGCATCAACAGTTTTGACGATTTCCAGAACCTGGATCCCGCCACGGTGCAGCCCCCCCAGGGTGCTGCGCAGCTCTTCGAGAACTTCTCTCTCTTGGATGGCGGGGGCGGGTAGCTGCCTGAACACGGGGGCACGCGGTTGATCTTGGCGGCACGCGCTCGACGCTACTGCCGGAACCGCCCAGGGGTGAAGGCGCGCACGCCTCCGCTGGTCAGGGCCGATTACCTTTCGCCGACCTTTTGAAGCGTACATTCGGGACACCCTCGCTTGCGTGCGGGGGTGTTCCTGGCGTTTAATAGAGGTAGTGGCCGGGGCAGGGACGCCCGTCTCGAAACGGGGGAGTGCGGGCAGGTATCGGTCCGGAGAGCGTTCGCATGTTCAGCGGCATCATCGAAGCCGTGGGAAAGGTCGTCGGCCTGCGGGCAGCCCCGGCAGGCCGCTCTGCCGCTGCCGCCACACGCCTCGAGATCGAGGCCGGCACGCTCTTTGACGAGCTGCGCGACGGGGCCAGCGTCGCCGTCAACGGCGCGTGTCTGACGTTGGCCGACCGGCGCGACGCGGTCGCCGGCTTCGACGTCATCCCGGAAACCTGGCAGCGAACGACCCTGCAATTCCTCAAGGTCGGCGACGCGGTGAACCTCGAACGCTCGCTCCGTGTCGGCGACCGCCTCGACGGGCATTTCGTGCAGGGACACGTGGATGGCGTCGGCACCGCCGATCGGATCGAACGCCAGGCCGGTGAAGTCAAACTATGGGTCGTGGCCGACGCCGAGCTCATGCCATACGTTGTCCGCAAGGGGGCAATCGCCCTGGACGGCACGAGTCTGACGGTCGTGGATGTTGCCGACAGCCGCTTCTCCGTCGCCCTGATCCCCACCACGTTGGAGCGCACGACGCTCGGCCGCCGACGGCCGGGCGACAAGGTCAATATCGAGACGGATATTCTCGCTCGCGTTGTCCTGGCCCGGCTCGAGGCGCTCGGCCGCGGCGAGGAGGTCGCATCGTCCGGGGGCATCACGTGGGATCGGCTGCGTGAGGCGGGTTATCTACCATGAACCGCAGCCTGTCCGGCGATGCGAATCCCCGGCCGCTGATCGGCATCTCCATGGGCGATCCGCTCGGCATCGGACCGGAAGTGATCGTCAAGGCCCTGGCCGATCCCGAGCTCCGCAACCGGGCCCGCTACGTCGTCTATGGCATGCACGACGTGCTCGAGCTGGTCGCCGACCAGGCCGAGCTCAACCGCTTCTGGTGGCGTGAGCCTTACGACCGCCCGCCGCGCGTCAGCACCGGCGTGCTGGTCGCCGACTTCGACGACCTGCAATGCACGGCTATCAACGGTCTGCGCGGTCCGGACGAAACGGCCGGCCACGCCTCGTTCCGCTTCTTCCAACAAGCCGTCGGCCACCTGCGCCGAGCCGCCATCGACGCGCTGGTCACCGGGCCGATCTGCAAGGAGAGTTGGCAGCTCGCCCGGCACCGCTTCAAAGGCCATACCGAGCTGCTGCGACACGAATTCAAGACCCGCCGGGTCAACATGCTGTTCGTTGCCGGAGATCTCCGCGTCGCACTGGCCAGCGATCATATCCCGCTGTTCGAGCTGCGGAACCGCTTCACCATCGGCCTGGTCCACCAGCCCATCGATCTGCTCGACCGGGCGCTGCGCGAGTGGTTCGGCATCGAGCGCCCGCACATTGGCGTGTTGGGCCTCAACCCCCACGCCGGCGAGGGCGGACTGATCGGCGACGAGGAGCAGCGCGTGATCGAGCCGGCCCTGACCATGGCCCGCAACGTCGGCATCCACGTCACCGGCCCGCTGTCGCCGGACACGGCGTTCACGCCGGAGGTGGCCTCAGGCTTCGACGGCCTGGTCGCGCTGTACCATGATCAGGCCCTCATCCCAATTAAGATGCACGCGTTTCATCAGGCCGTGAACGTTACGCTGGGCCTGCCCGTGGTGCGCACCAGCCCCGACCACGGCACCGCTTTCGACCTGGCGGGCAAAAACCGCGCCCACCCCGGCAGCATGACCGCCGCCATCGGTCTGGCGATCGACCTGGCGACGACCCACCGCCGGCAGCGGTCGTCCTCGGCCTCTGCCGTCCCGTAAGACACGCAGGCGAACGGACTCATAGCGGCCGGCGGCGCGTGCGCATCGATGCGTTAACTCTGTACGCCGAGGCAGACACCTCTGGTACAGTGAGCCCCGCGCGAAAGCCATAAGCGCGCCCGTATCGTGCCCGGGGTCCGGTCTTACGGCGGTGGGACGGGCCGGACGTCGATAGCCTTCTTCCGTTCGCCGGCGTCGGTCTTGTCCAGATTGGGCGGGTCGTGGAAGGCGTAGAGGTATTTGTCCTTGCACACCACGTACAGCGTGGCGTCCGGTGCAAGCATCGGGGACGCGCTCACCGCGTCGGGCATTTGCTTGGTCCACAGCTCGGTCCCATCCGGGCGTACCGCGTGGACCCACCCGCGGTACGGCACCCCCGACTTGTGCGCGCAGAAATAGATCGTGCCGTCCCCGCCGACGATCGGCGGGTTGAAGACCAGTCCGGGCGAGACGAACCGCCACAGTTCCTCGCCTTCGTCCGCCGAGACGGCGAAGAGTATGCCGACGTTGCCGGTGGTTGCGCTGTAGATGGTCTGGCCGTCTAGGGAGATCGCGACAGCACCAGAATTGACCTGCTCGGTCCAGAAGCGCCAGCGCTCCTCTCCGCTCTCCGCGTCAACGGACCAAAGATAGCGGTTGTACGACGCCAGGTACACACGGTCGCCGACAATCGGCGCAAGCCCGTGCAGTGGGTTTCCGGCCGGTGTGTCGAACGTCCAGCGCCAGTCGCCGCTGATGGGGTTCAGAGCCGTGAGATCGTTGCCCTCACCCACGCAGAGCAGCGTCGTCCCGTCAAGGCTGGGCGAGCAGTGGATGCCCGAATCGACCGAAGTTGTCCAGACTTCGGCGCCATTTTCCACTCGTCGGG
>JAUWXH010000395.1 GCA_030616465.1 Planctomycetota bacterium
TCCTGGTGGGGGCGAATTCATAGCTGGTGTAGTATTCGGTGGCATACCCGATGATGTTTCCGGCCACCAGGCCCGCCATGACCGCGCCCCAGATACCCCAGGGGCTGACGCCTTCGATTCCGCTGAGCAGCAGGTTGCAGACCACCGCGGCGCCAACCGCGATCAGAACGCTGCTGCCGTAGATGCCCGTCCGCAGGGCGTTGAGCAACTGGCCCATGGTGGCGTCTTCCTTGGTGCGCACCATGTAGATGCCGACGATCGAAAGGACGATGCCGACGCCGGCCAGGACCATCGGGGTGGCCAGCAGGCGGATGGCGGGCTCGAAGCCGGCGGCTTGGCCGGCATAGAGGGCGCTCGCCGCGGCCACGCCCAAAGCGGCGGTAGCCAGGATCGAGCCGCAGTAGGACTCGAACAGGTCGGCGCCCATGCCGGCGACGTCGCCCACGTTGTCCCCGACGTTGTCGGCGATGGTGGCGGGGTTGCGCGGGTCGTCCTCGGGGATGCCGGCTTCGACCTTGCCGACCAGGTCGGCCCCGACATCGGCCGCCTTGGTGAAGATTCCGCCGCCGACCCGGGCGAACAACGCCTGCGAGCTGGCTCCCATGCCGAAGGTGAGCATGACGACGGTGATTTCGTTGAGGCTCATGTTCTGGGCGAAATCGAACGGCAGGATGTCGGAATAGAGTAAGAGGAACCAACCGGTGATATCGATCAGCCCGAAGCCGACCACGACCAATCCCATCACCGCCCCGCTGCGGAACGCGACCACCAAACCGTCATTGAGCGATTTGCGCGCCCCGGCGGCCGTACGGTGCGAAGCCCGCGTGGCCGTATTCATCCCCAGCCAGCCGCACAAGCCGCTCCAGAACCCGCCGGTCAGGAATGCGAGGAATACGATCTGGTGCTGGACGTGCAGGAACCAACCCATGCCGAACAGGATCACGCTGACGACGACGAAGAAGACCGCGACCACTTTGTACTGCTGTCTGAGGTAGGCCAAGGCCCCGTCGCGGACGTACGAGGAGATGCGCTGCATGTCCTGGTCGCCCTCGTCGGAAGCCTTCATCTGGCGGTAGAAGATCAAGGCGAACACCAGCGCCAGCAGGGACCCGATCGGGGCGATCCACCACACGCCGGGGATGTCGGCGAGGGAGTGGGCGGGAGCGGCGGCTCCGGCACCCGCAGCGGTCTCAGCGGCAGGCTGCTCCTGGGCCCCGACCGGCGTGGGCAGCACGATCAGGGCGGCTAGGGCCGCGAGGCCGCATACAAGTAAGGTTCGCTGCGATCGGTTCAACTCGTCCACGAAGAAGGCTCCTCGGTCAAGAGGGTTCACGATGTCGGCGAAGACGGCAGGACCCGAACGATTTGCCCTCCGCGCCTAGGGAGCGAATCCGCGAGAACGGCGTAATTTACACCATCCCAGCAAGAGGACAAGACGGTGGATGGCCATTGGCGTATGGGGCGGTGGAGCGGGCGGGCGGAGTGCGCCCTGAGGAACCCCGATGGAAGCGGCATGACGGCCGGACCGGAACCTGGCTAGGGAGCCTGCTCCTTGGCGATACGCTTGAGCGACTTGCGGAGCTTGCGCCGTCGGCGTTCGGACGGCTTCTCATAATAGCTCGTGCGCTTGATGTCGCGCGTGAGCCCTTCCTTTTCGCAGAGCTTCTTAAAGCGGCGAACCATTTGCTCGATCGATTCGTTGGTGCGAACCTTGACCCTAATCATGCACACCCAGTCCCTTTGACCGAACGAAGTTACCCGGTTCCCCGCCCGGCGGGGCGCCGACGCCCAACACTCCGACTATAGCGGCTCGCCGCTGGGCTGCAAGCCCAATGTCACCGACACGCCGCACCGCTGCCCCGGCCGGCCGGCACGGCCCCTTCTATTTTTCGGACGCTGGTCGTCGGCGATCCAGGCCCACGCGGCCGCCGAGCCGCCCGCGGGGGCGGCTACTCGCCCGGCGACAGGCCCTTTTCGATGACCTTGACCAGCTCCTCCTCGTCGTCGGGATCGAAACCCGTCTTGCGATAGAGGATTCTTCCGTCGGGCCCGATGACGTAGAATACCGGGATGCCGGTGACGCGGTAAGCCTTGGCGACTTGCTCGCCTTTCAATAGCAGCCCGTACGTGTAGCCCTTTTCCTTCATGTACTTGGCCGGATCGCCGGACTCCCTCACGGTGATCCCATAGATGGCTACCGGCCTGCCCTTGAACTTCTCGTGCAGCTTCTGGACACCCGGCATGGCCGTCTTGCAGGGCGGACACCAGGTCGCCCAGAAGTCCATCAAAACGGTCTTCCCGCGCAGGCTCTCCAGCGAAACGCTGCGGCCCTCCGGCGTCTGGAGTGTCCAGTTCGGGGCCGGCGAGCCCAGCGGCAATAGGCCCAGGTGTCTCACTTTGTAGCCTTCCGGCACCTCGATCGCGAACGTGTCGGCATCGAGCTTGGGCTTCACGTCCAGGTCCGAGAGCGAGACGACCAAGGTGCCGCCGGACCTGATCCGATCCAGTCGACGCGGCAGGTGGTCCTTTCGGCCGAGGTACCAGCGCGCCTCGCCCACCGCGTTCCGGTAAACGACGTGAATGACGTCGCACTCCACGCCGTTGACCTTCTTGGTGCCTTTGTGCTTGACGGAATGGCCTCGGCGTGTTTCCTCGAAGAGGGTCGGGTCGAAGAATTGGTCCACCCAGAGGTCAGCGGCGGGCTCCATACAGGCGAACAGGTTGTCGAGGGACCGCGGCGGGTCTCGCTGTGTGACGACCTTGCCGACCTTGTCGATGGCCGCGAACCGGGTGCCGTCGTTGATGAAACGGTAGGAGGCCGCTTCCTCGACACCCGGCTCCCGGACGACCGCTTCGAGGACCAGCTTCGGCACCGCCACGCCGGGGATCTTCCGGGCCCGCACCGAGCCGGTCAGCCGGGGCATAGTGGCGCGAAGCTCACCTTCACCGCGGAACTCGGCCTTGTATGCGACCGCTTTGACGGCCTTGGCGGCCGCCTCGGCCTTCTTGAGGATCTCGAGCGGGTCGGGCTCGTCACCGGCCGCGGGGAGTGCCAGTCCCGCGAGCAACAGGCATGCCGCCGGCTTGTAAGTGCAGTTCACGTCGTCCTCCTGATGCCACGG
>JAUWXH010000402.1 GCA_030616465.1 Planctomycetota bacterium
GTCGGCGTGCGCGCCTGCGACGTGGTGGTCGCCATCTCTTCCGGCGGCACCTACGCCGGCATCCTGCTGGGCAAGCTCCTTCACCGGCTGGACGATTGGCGCCTGTGGGCGGTCCCGGTCAGCGACGACGTGCCCTACCACACGCGCAATGTGGCCCGCCTCTGCCGCCAGACCATCGAACGGTTCGACCTGAACATCGAGTTTGACGACGCGGCCATGCAGTTCATCGACGGGTACGTCGGCCAGGGCTACGCCATCCCCTACCCCGCCGCGCTCGACGCGATCCAACTGTTGGCCCGCACCGAGGGGATCATCCTCGACCCGGTCTACACAGCCAAAGCCTTCTGCGCGCTCCTCGACGGCATCCGCAACGGCCGCTTCGGCCACGAACGGCCGGTGGTCTTCATCCACACCGGCGGAATCTTTTCCAACTTCGCCTGGCCGCACATGCTGCTCGACCCGCGTGGCTCACAAGGCACGACAGCACCATGACAGTCTGTCGTCACTACGCCTACCGCCCCAGCACGTACCGCAGTGCCTTGCGTAGCTCTTCGTCCCGGTTTCGCGGGAAGGCGTGGCCGACGCCGGGATAGATTCTGAACTCGACGTCGTAGCCGGCCAAGCCGAAGTCCCGCGCCGCCTGACGCATGTCGCTGAGCACCCGATCGCGCGCCCCACACATGAAGTACATCCGCGGCACAACGGCCCCGTTGGTCTTCGCCGGCGCGTCGACGTCTGGCAGGTACGGTCCCGCGATCGGGATCACGCCGCAGAACTGCCCCGGATGTCGCACGGCGACCGCGTGGGCGATCCAGGCGCCTTGCGAGAAGCCGGTGATCACGACGCGTTTCTCATCGATCTTGAATTCTTCCTTGACGGATTCGAGCGTGAGTCGCACGAGCGTGTCCGCCTCCTCAACGCTTCCCCAGTTGTAGCCGCGGGTCCCTGCCACCGGCCGCACCGCCTGTGGCACCACGAGCATCATGCCGGTCCGGGCTGCCACCGGTCGCCACTGCACGGCGATCTCGCGAGCCCAGCCGCCGTAGCCGTGCAGCAGGAGCAACAGTGGCGTCGGTTGAGCGGGGTCGTGTCGCGGCGGCAGGAAGACCAGCGGCGGATGCTTCTCAAACGTCTGTTTGAGTTTCGCGACCGCCTGTTCGTGGTTTTTCCTGACGGTCGCCAGCGCGGCCTGGTAGCCGGCGTGCTCGCGGATGTCCTTCAAATCCGCGTCCGTCTCGAACAGCAGGAGCTGCGAGAAGCCGTTCTCGGCCGCTGTGCCGAGCCACTTGGCCGCCTCGTCCACGTCCCCGTTCAGCGCGTACACGCAGGCCAGGTTGTACTGGTGCGTACTGTTGTTGGGAACCAGCTCGACAAGCTTGAGCCCGACCTCGATCGCCCGCGGCCAGTCTTTTGCCTGGTAGGCTTGCTGGAAGGCCTCGGCCGCCCGCTGCGCTTCGCTACCGCCGCGCGTCTGGGCCGCCGCCGGCAGCACAACGGGAAGGGAGACAACCACACACGCCAGCAACAGCGCTCTGCGACCGGCCGATAGACTCATCACGCGCTTCTCCCTTGGCAGCACCCAAGCCGGAATCCCCGAACCAGCCGCGCCAGCGATGCCAGCGGGACAGTCCAACACCACTATACGGAATCCAACTGTCCGAACCAAAGGAAACCCGTCCAAAACGCGCGCCCGGCCCCGCTTGACAGGACGCCGCAGAGCTGTAGGGCAGGTCAAGGCACGAGTGTGTAGGGTGGGCACTGCCCACCATCTTTGTGGTGCGAGAAGGGATTCTCGCACCAGCACCGGCGGTCGCCACGCATGGCGGATCTGGCGGTCCGCACGGTCAACCCTGCCCACTTAAGCATAGAAATGTGGGCGCATTTCGTCCAGCGGGACGTACCGGCTTGCCTGACGGATGATCGCGCGGAGTGTGGCGGTGTCCAACGCACGGTGGTCGGGCATGGTCAGCGTCTGCTTCTCGCCGCGCGCATTGACCCGGCGTAACTTGACGTGGCTGCCCTTCCGCGAATGCACCTGGAAACCGAAATGTTGGAAGACGGCGATGACCTCGCGCCCGGACATCCGCCGCAGGCTAGGCACGGATGGGCTCCAACTCCATCGTTACGATCACCGTGGGGTTTGGGGCAAGGCCGTATTCACGCAAGTCCTCGCCCTGCAGATGAAGCTCGACCGCCTCGCGCAGGTTGGCGATGATCTCATCCAGCGTACCGCCTTGCGTGGCGACCGCGATCTCAGCACACTCGGCCACGAAGCCGGCTTGCTCCCCCGGACGGATAACCGCCTTGATCGTGTGCTGCAAAGCCATTCCCGTCTCCGAATTCACCACCTGGCGCAAATGATGTCAAGCGAACCGCTGCGGCGTCAGGCTCACATGAAACGATTGGGTCATCACCCTTATTCTATCGGCGGACGACGGCGAAAACAATCTGCCGCTGGACCGAGAACCCATTCTCGGTCCCACCGGCCGGGGATTCCCATCCCGAGCTGAAACGGCGAACATGGCCCGTCCTACACCTACGGATACACGCGCCCCAGCGTGCGGGCGAAGGGGATCGTCTCGCGAATGTGTTTCAGGCCGCAGAGCCAACCCAGCGTGCGCTCCACTCCCAGCCCGAAGCCGCCGTGCGGGACCGAGCCGTAGCGGCGGAGGTCGAGGTACCATTCGTAGTCGGCCGGGTCGAGGTCCTCTTGCTTGATGCTCTCGAGCAGGACGTCGTAATCGTCCTCGCGCTGCGAGCCGCCGATGATCTCGCCGTGGCCTTCCGGGGCGAGCAGGTCGAAGTTGTTGACCAGGCGCGGGTCGTCGGCGTTGCGCTTCATATAGAACGCCTTGCACGCGCGCGGGTAGTGCGTGACGAACACCGGCTTGTCGTGCAGCCGGGCGATGATCGTCTCATCGGAGCCGCCCAGGTCGCTGCCCCACCGGAAGTTCGCCGCCAGCTTCATGTGCTCGGGGATGTTGCGGACGCCCTCTTGCTCGTCGGCCAGCTCCTCGCGCGCCTC
>JAUWXH010000442.1 GCA_030616465.1 Planctomycetota bacterium
TTCGGCGTCAGCAAGGTCACCGTGTTCGAACACATCGGCGCGCTGCAAAAGAAAGGGTATCTGCGGCGGTCACGACACACGGCACGCTCTTTGCGACTTAGGGAGGGGATCGATTTTCCGGACGAGCGGGCGACGCGGCTGCCGCTTGCCGGGCGGATCGCCGCCGGCCAACCACGCCGGGTTCGCCGCCCTGGCCCAGCAATCCGTGCTGTGGCGCTTTTACCGCGTGTCGGGGGTCGCCGCGCCGTGGGCATTGAGCTACCCGCTGGGGGCGTTGCTCTGCCTGGGGATGATCCTGAACGCGATGACGCGGCTGGGCGGGGCGCGGCGGACCACCTGGCGGGGCACCAGCTACCGGGGCGGATCGTAGGGCGACGCGCGCCCCAGGGGGGAATTCCGCCGGTTCCGGCCCTTCCGGGCGATTTCACGCGGATTCTCCACAAGTTGTAGGGTTCGTAAGTCCAGTCTACGCCTATATATAGCACTGGGCGGCCGGCAAAAAACTGCGATCAGCCCTTGACGCCGACCCTATGTTAGGTTATTATTCGCATAGTGCCGTCGGATTCCACGGAAGGTCCGGGCGAGCCAGTACGCAAAGGAGTGCGCAATGCCCGCGGATGCCAGAGGCTCTGGCCGACTGCTATGTCTGCTGGGGCCGGGCGGGGAGTTCCGTCAGGAGGTCCGGAGCGGCGGCCCGGGACTGCTCAACATCCGGTCCGCCCCCGTCACCCAAGAGCGCCTGGAAGCGCTCGTGCACGCGCTCACCGGGCGTCTGAACGAGATCCGGGGTATCCTGGCTCCACCGGCCGTCCAGCCTGCGGACGCACGCGTGTGGGCAGCCGAGCACGACAAGCTGCCGCCGGTCATATTCGGATCGTTGAACGCCTACCTGGCAAAGGAGTGGCTGGATGCCCCGTCGCAAGTCGCCCAGAAGCCGCAAGTCGCCGCTGACACCCAAGCAACTGCGCATCCTGATCTTCATCCGCGACTTCATCCACGCCCGCGGGTACGCGCCCACGATGCAAGAGCTCGCCGACGAGTTCGGCGTCAGCAAGGTCACCGTGTTCGAACACATCGGCGCGCTGCAAAAGAAAGGGTATCTGCGGCGGTCACGACACAAGGCACGCTCTTTGCGACTTAGGGAGGGGATCGATTTTCCGGACGAGCGGGCGACGCGGCTGCCGCTGGCCGGGCGGATCGCCGCCGGCCAACCCATCGAAGCCGTCGAAGAGAAAGAGGTGCTCGACCTGGAAGAGGCCTTCGTTTCGCCCTTCGGCAACTTCGTCCTGCGCGTCACCGGCGATAGCATGATCGAGGACCACATCTGCGACGGCGATCTCGTCATCGTCGAGCGGCGTACGGAGCCGCGCGACGGCGAAACCGTCGTCGCCCTGCTCGAGGGCGGCGAAGCAACCCTCAAGCGCTTCCACCGCACACCTCAAGGTATTCGCCTGGAGGCCGCCAACCCGGCCTACGAGCCCATCATCACCAAAGACGTCAAAATCCAAGGCGTCGTCGTCGGCGTCCTGCGACGGTATCAGTAGCCTCGGCCGGCTGTGCACGACGGATAGCCGGGACGCACGTGGGCCAGGCTCGGACCGGCCGGGTAGACCAGCGTACACCCGTCGGCGGTCGCTCCGGCGTGGCGCGGCGTCGAGCGATATGGCATGCCACGCACCGGGCGGCAGCAGTCTTTCACAAAAACGCGGCAGCTTTTCGCCAAAATCGGTCCAAATGGGGTTTCCCCGGAACGCTCACGGGGGGATAATGGCTTCTGAGGGCCATATCCATGGCTGTGTCGACGATCATCCGGTCGCGGGGTCTGCCGGTTCGGCACAGGTGCGAGACATGCTGGGCGGCAGAAGGAGAACGGACATGTCCAAGCCAAAACTGCACGCATCCATAATCGCAGCGGCCGTCGCGGTGCTTTTCGCTACGGCGTCTTCGGCAATTGCCCAAAAGCCGCGCGGGGTTCAGAGCATAAGAGAAACTCCCGACGGCAAGATCGTGGTTGACGGGACGGTCTTCGGCTCCTGGGAGGACTTCGGCACCTCCGAGCTCTTCAGGCAGAGGGGCCTGCGCTGCGGAACGCCGGCCCCTATCGTGGGGCCCGAGGGCCGGGGCGGCCCGAGTGACTGCAGTTGGTACGCTACCAACCCGTCAGACGAGTATGACCCGTCCGTGGAGAAATACCGGATCGCCGTAGTCGTGCACGTCATCCAGGATTCCGGCGGAACGGGATACATCAGCGAGGCCCAGGTACAGAGCCAGATCGATATCCTGAACGAAGACTACCTGGCGCTTCCCGGCACGCCGGGCGAAGAGGGTACCGACATCCAGATTGAGTTCTTCCTGGCCGACGAGGATCCGGACGGCAACCCGACCAACGGAATCACGTACACCACAAACGACACCTGGTTCAACGACGAGGGAGCGTACTACGAGGCGCTGGCCTGGGACCCCCACAAGTATCTTAACATCTACACCAACACCGCGAGCGGCTACCTCGGTTACGTCGCATTCTTGCCGCAGCAGGGCGGGGTGGGCTCGAACGCGGACCGCGTGGTGATCCACTACGCCGCATTCGGGCGAGACTCCCCCTGGTACCCGTACGATCAGGGTCGCACGGCCACGCATGAAATCGGCCACTACGTCGGGCTGTTCCACACGTTCCAGGACGGCTGCGGCAGCGAGCAGGCCTGCTATACGACCGGCGACCGCATTTGCGACACGAATCCCGAAGCCGAGCCGGTATGGGAGTGCCCT
>JAUWXH010000244.1 GCA_030616465.1 Planctomycetota bacterium
GAGAACAGCGCGATCAGGCAGATTGTGAGCATGAACGGCAGCATCAGGGCTGTCAGGCCCAGGATCAGCCGCCGGGTTTCCTCGCCGGGGTTCATCAACCAAATGACGAGCACGATGGCCTCGATGACCAGGACGACAAGCACAATCGCCACGGTCAGCAGCGCCAGCGTGCGTGCCAGCAGTTGCCAGGCCGGGGGTCGCCCCTCGGTTTCCAGCGTGTGGGTGAAGGTGGGCACGAAGACCGCGGCCAGCGCCCCCTCGCCGAAAAGGCGCCGAAAGAGGTTCGGGATCTGAAAGCCATAGAAAAACGAATCGAGCACCCACCCGGCCCCGAACGTGTGCACCAGCAGCATATCGCGGATGAGCCCGGTGACACGCGAGGTCAGCGTACAGATCCCGATCCGCGTGGCTGACGAAATGACCGGGCGCTGCTCAGGCATGGCTGCGGATCATAGCCCGCGCGGCGGACGGTCACAAAGACGGGCTCTGCCCGGTACGGCAGGTCGCTCCGAGCGAAGCGGCCAGGGCAGTCCCGACACACGACCGAGCCAGACCGGACCCAGAACCGTAGGGCGGCTCCCGGGGGATGGGTGAGCGTCACTTCAAGGGGTAGCGTTGAGCCGTGACCGGCTTCAGCCGGTCGGTCGATGCCGCCGCCTTTAGGCGGTGGTGGCAAGAAGGACTCCTTTGATCGGTTCAGCCGGCTTCAGCCGGGCTTTGCAAGGGTCTGAGAAGTCCGGCTGACGCCGGCTAAGGTGAACGGGGGGTTGCGCAGGCTGCGTTCCACCCGTTGAAACGGGTGGCACCGGCTGGCCGGCTGAAGCCGGCCGGCGATTCGGTATCGGCATGGGCAACGGGGCTCGCAACGCGTTGGCACGCTACCCACTTTCGTGCCGCTCACTCGGGGGGTGGCCGCGCGTGCCGAGCGGTTGGCGGCCGGGGGGGCGTGGGCATATACTTCTATGATTCCGCCCGGCCGACCAGGTGGGCGGATGAGTTCCGTGTTTCGGCTTCAACGGAGTTGTGCGATGACGAAGTCTCGTGCGTGGAAGTACGTCGCGCTGGCAGCATCCGGCGGCGTGGTCTTGCAGCTCGGCGCCTGTACGCAGATGGCGGCCCAAACGGCCCTCAGCATCCTCTTTCGGGCAATCGTGAGCGGCGCACTCGACGCGCTGACCGGAACCGCGGGGAGCGCCTAGGCGTGAGGCGCCCGACCCCGGGCGGCGGATGCGCGGTTGCCGTTCGCCGGTTATGCGGATCATTCCCGGCTCCCGGCGGCCCGATGCTTCGGGCCAGGCGGTGGGCGACACGCGGACGAGCCGCAGGAGCATGCGAGATTGAGAAGATACTTCCGCGACATCTATAAGACCTTCTATACGATTTGCATCGGCCTGCGCATCACGCTGCGCTACTACTTCGCCAAGACGGTGACGGTGCAGTACCCGGATGTGGCCCCCGTCCTGCAGCCGCGCTTCCGCGGGTTCCACTACTACGAGATCGAGAAGTGCATCGCCTGCGACATGTGCGCCAAGGCCTGCCCGGTGGACTGCATCTACATCGAAAAGAGCGGGCCGCGCAAGTTCGACAAGAAGACGCAGCTTTCCGCCGGCGGGGCCATGATCCGCTACGCCATCGACTACGCCAAGTGCATGTTCTGCGGGCTGTGCATCGAGCCGTGCCCGACCGACTGCCTCCACATGGGCGACGTCCACGACCTGTCCGGCTACGACCGCGGGAGCATGATCGTGGAGTTCACCGAACTGGCCCAGCGCGGCTTGCAAACGCCGCAACCCTTGTGGATGCAGCGCGACAACCTGCCTGAATGGGCCGAGCAGACCAAACGGCGCTGGATCGAGCGTGGCGACCCGATGCGCGCCAAGATGCTCGAGGCGCTGAAAGAAACGGAGATCCCCAAGCCCGCGAAGAAGCCCGCGGCGGCCAAGGCGGATGCCGCCGCCAAGTCGGCGGGGGAGACTCCAGCGGCCGACAGGCCGCGACCCAAGGCGGGCGAGTAGAGCAGGCGCCATAGAGAGTGAGACAGCAAAGTGCCCGTTGAACCCACAACCGACCCATCCGTTACCGTGCAGGGGTTCCTGGTGTTCGCGATTGCCGGCACTCTAATGGTGCTGGCAATCCTGCTGGTGGGGGCGTTGGTCCGCCGCCAGTTGCCGCATGCGGTCAAGGGCGAGCCCTACGAGTGCGGCGAGCCGGTGATCGGTCAGAGTTGGGTGCAGTTCGATCTGCGTTTCTACGTCGTCGCGCTGGTGTTCGTCATCTTCGACGTCGAAATCGCCCTGTTCTACCCCTGGGCGGTGATCTACAAGAACGCCGGCTGGGCCGGGGTGTGGGACATGCTGTTCTTCTTCGGCGTGCTGGTGGTGGGCTATCTGTACCTCTGGCGGTTCGGCTACTTGGACTGGGTACGGGCGGCCAGCGGCCAGAAGCGCCGGACGACGCTCTCCACCGGTTCCGACCGGTAGACGATCGGGGTGTGGCGGCAGCCGAGCCGCGGGCGTTTCTAACCCGCTTGCGAGCAGCGCAGTTGACTGCGAGGAAATACCGTGAGTTGGATCGAAAACCGCTTCGAAGATAACCTGATCATCACCAGTCTCGACTGGGCCATCAACTGGGCCCGTCGCAGCAGCATCTGGCCGCTAACCTTCGGCATCGCCTGCTGCGCGATCGAGATGATGGCGACCGGGGCCAGCCGTTTTGACATCGACCGTTTCGGTGCCGGGGCCTACCGCCCTACCCCACGCCAGGCCGACCTGATGATCGTCGCCGGCACCGTGACCTACAAGATGGCCTCGCGCATCGTGCGGCTGTACAACCAGATGCCCGAACCAAAGTGGGTGATCGCGATGGGTGCGTGCACGATCGGCGGCGGGCCGTATTTCAAGCACGGCTACCACGTCGTCAAGGGCGTGGACCTGGTCGTCCCGGTGGACGTTTACGTGCCCGGCTGCCCCCCACGGCCCGAGGCCTTGCTCGAAGGCCTCATGCGGCTGCAAGACAAGATCCGCCGCCAGACCTTTGCCAGGCAGCCCATCGAAGCGGCGACTTCCGCGTAACAGAAACCGGAGCGACACCATGGCCCCCGAGGCAATCCTGAAGATCCTGCAAGAGACCTTTCCCGACGAAGTCACCGAGGTCATGCCCGAAGGTGTCCATCCGCACGCCGTCGTCAGGCCCGATCGCTGGCACGACATCGCCCTGTTCCTGCGCGACGATGAGCGGCTCGGCTTCGATTGGCTGCGCTGCATCTCCGGCGTGGACCACATCGAGGACAAGCTGCTCACGGCCGTGTACGACCTGCACGCCACCGGAAAGCCGGACACGCCGGGCGAGTTGTGGCATGTGCGTAACGAGATCGCGATCAAGGTCCGCGTGGACCGCGACAACCCGCATATCCCGTCGGTCGCCGACGTCTGGCCGACCGCCGACTGGCACGAGCGCGAGGCGTACGACCTGCTGGGCATCATCTTCGACGGACACCCCGACCTGCGCCGCATCCTGTGCTGCGACGACTGGGTCGGCCACCCGCTACGGAAGGACTACGAGTTCCCCATGGAGTACCACGGCATCCCCGCGGTCACCGAATACGGACAAACCCGGCCACAGCATTGACGAGGTTAGCGAGCGACGCCATGGCGTGTGAGGAATTGCGGTGATGCTACGAGCCGCGCGGCCTGTCAAAACGCGGAGTGCCCGCCCGACCATCGGGCCGAACGATCACGGCCGGCTGATGACGCTCGAGGAGTTCGAGCGCGCCCGCGAAGAGCCGGGATACATCTATGAACTCATCGACGGGGTGCTGACCGTGTCACCTACACCCAAACCCTGGCACGAGTGGTGGGTCAAGATCGTCCAGCAGGCGCTGGAGGATTACGCCCGACGCAATCCGTGCGAGATCAACTTCGTGGCGACGACTTGCGAAGTGGTCATCCCGGCCCGACCCGGCCCGACCCGACCCCAGCCGGACGTTGCCGCCTACCGCGACTTTCCCGATCCGCCCCCCGACGATTGGGACGACGTCTGCCCGCTGATCGTCGTTGAGGTGATCTCCGAACGCCGCGAGCAGAAAGACGTCACCCGCAACCGCCACCTCTACTGGATGGCCGGCGGAATCGCCGAGTCCTGGATCATCGACCCACGGGAGGACGTGCGGCGTCCCACGCTTATCGCCCTGGTACGCCGATCCGGAACCCCACGCTGGCAGGAACGCGTCATCACGTTCGGCAAGAGCCATAGGAGTCCCACGCTGCCGCGGTTTTCGCTGAATCTGCGGCGGGCCAAGCGCAAGTGAGTTCATCGCAATGCCTGAAAAAACCCTCGAATTCCAACCCGATCTGAACGTGGACTTCGATCGCGAGGCGATGGGCGACGTCCAGACCGAGGAGATGATCATTAACATGGGGCCGCAGCACCCCGCCACCCACGGCGTGCTGCGCATCATCCTGCGCACCGACGGCGAGCTCATCCTCGAGGCCACACCCTACATCGGCTACCTCCACCGCTGCGCCGAGCGAATCGGGGAGAACCT
>JAUWXH010000095.1 GCA_030616465.1 Planctomycetota bacterium
GAGTAATCCCACCGAGTGGGGGAAGCGAATCTCCTTCTCGAAGCCCAGCTCAGTGCCGCGCCCGACGCCCCAACCCGTGGTGGTCCATTCTCCGACACCGTCGGCGGTGATGATTGCCGCCTCCTCGAACGGCGAAACCAAAAACGCGCTGGCGGCGTGGGCCAGATGATGTTGGCAGAAAAGGATCTCCTTCTCCGTGCCCAGCTTGTTCTGAATCGTCTTGGCGATGTGGAGTTTGGTCGTAAACCAGACGGGCATACTCCTGACCCAAGCCATGTACGCCCGCGGCCAGACGGCCAGAACAGTCTCGAGAATGCGGTTGAACTTGACCAGCGGCTTCTCGTAAAAACCGATGTAGTTCACATCTCCGATGGTAACCCCGGCTTCCTTCAGGCAATAGCGGATCGCCATCTCCGGGAACTCACTGTAGTGTTTCTGGCGGTTGAAGCGCTCC
Source organism: Planctomycetota bacterium (assembly GCA_030616465.1). Lineage (GTDB taxonomy): Bacteria > Planctomycetota > Phycisphaerae > UBA1845 > Fen-1342 > JAUWXH01. The sequence continues at coordinate 455 of JAUWXH010000095.1, forward strand.
TCCTCAGCCGCAGCAATCAACTCACCGTCACGGACCAAGGCCGCCCCGGCATCATGGTAATAACAGGATATTCCCAGAACGATCACGGTATACTACCAGTACGTTCCTGCCGTAGCGTCCTCGGCTATGAATCAGAACGGCTTTCGCATTCTGTCTATCGTTGCCTCGTGAGGTGTAGGGTCTTCCCAGTAGCTATCCGAGGGTTTCAGCTTGAGCCGCAGTGGATCTTTGAGCCGGATCAGGGAGAACACGGGCAGCAGTACAAAGAACAGCGCGGACAGCATGAGCGTAGTCATCACAATACCGAGGTACATCGCCGACGTCATCCAGCCGATGTACAGGACGCGACCCAGTGGGTATGACACGCCACATACGATAGCCATCAGTACACCCAGCCCCCACAGGACGACGGCGATCGTGTGCGCCGAGCTTGCGTTCCAGCCCCAGCCGGCGTCCGGCCACCAGCGCCCCGGGGCCAGCAGCCCCCGGTACCAGAGCAGCGCTCCGATGACGACCATGCCGCCAAGCACGACGAGACCGAAAGTGTGGACCTGCAATCGAGTCGGGCTTCTGTTTACCGCTTGCATCAAAACCTCCGTGCTCTTCTCGCCACGTGGCTGCGACAGGGCTCGAAGCGTGCCACATACCCCCGAAGCACTTCGGCGGTGGCGACCGGGGACGTCACCAATCCGATTATGCATTCAAGCGGTGGCTGTCGCAAGGCCCGATTGTTAGAAGCCGTTTCATAACACCTGGAGTGCCAAGTAATCACATAAGCTTGCGCCAGCACTAGACTTATGGTCAACTGGCGTGGTGACGAAAGGAGTCGCCATGGCCAGAGAGGCCGGGCCCTTCGCTGCGGACGCTGCTCCGCGCGACGCGTGTGCCCGCCATCGGCGAGGTCGAGTTGCGCAGCTCTCTTTCCCGCAGGCGAGAAACGAGCCGGTTTTCGACGCCGAGCGCTCACATGCAACTCCAGCGCTACCGAAGGCTGGTGAGTTTGACGGATGGGCTGTGCTTCGCCCGCGAATCCGCCCCGGCCAAGGACCGTGCCGACGGCCTCAGGGGCTATAGTACTTAACGGGCCAGCCGGACAAAGCCTCATTCTGTAGAATCCCAGCCGGCTCTGTGCGGCCACAGGCATCCCAGTAGCTGGATTCCGAACGATTCTGCCGGCAACGGTTCATCGATGCCCGCGGCAGCATGCCTGACAGCGGCTCAGGCCCCAAGGGGCAGTTGAAAGAAGATGCAGGCACCTGGCGGCGGGCACTGCGGAGACTTCCGAGGGCGGCTCGGTTTGGAGCCGGTGCCGTTCTTCGAGAGGCTCGCAGGCGAGACCGATGGGGTCGCCGAGCTGGGTCTTGTCCAGGTCGGCCCTACGCAGGGCAACTTGAGCCGGGCACATCGACCGCTGCCATCCCCGCGGACCCGACTGTTGGTTGACGAGCCGGTGGACGTTCTGCTAAGCTGGCATTGACGAGAAGGGGTTATTCGGCGCGGGGGCCATGCGCCTTACTGTTGCCACAACGGGAGTCCAATATGAATCCTGTAACGAAAACGAGGTCGAGCCATTCAGCTCTGCGGATCCTCGTGGTCGCGGTTGCCAGCGTGCTGGTCGGGCCCCCTGCCGCAGCACAGCGGCGCGTCGTGATCGACACAGAGCAGGCGCGGCAGATCGCCAGGCAGAAAGGGTGGAAGGTCCACGGAATAACGCCGGACGGCCGCGAGTTCGCTCTTCAACACATTGTGAATGGCATTCCGCGCTACTACATCACGGACAACGTCGACGCGGCCGACAGCCTGAGCAGCGACGAGTGCTGGCCCGGCGGCTCCAGCGGCCTGAACCTGACGGGGACAGGCGTTACGCTGGGTATCTGGGACGGCGGGGGCGTGCGGCTCACACACGGGGAGTTCGGCGGTCGGGCTACGCAGATCGATTCTCCCGGCGGCATAAGCTGGCATGCCACGCACGTCGGCGGCACGATGATCGCGGCCGGCACCTGGCCCGGCAACGACGACTATCCGGCCGGCGCCTCCAAGGGCATGTCGTATGAGGCGACGCTGGAGTGCTACGATTGGGACTATGCGGTCGACGAGATGGCAAGTGCTGCCGGCGGCGGCCTGCTCGTGTCGAACAACTCGTGGGGCTACGTCACCGGCTGGGCATACGGCTCCTGGAGCGGAAACGAAGGCTGGCATTGGTTCGGCGACGTCACTGTGAGTGAGGTCGAGGACCATTGGTTCGGGTTCTACACGTCCTACACCCAAGCGTACGATGCGGTCGCTTACCAGCATCCGCACTTCCTCATTGTGAGGTCAGCCGGTAACGATCGAAGTGACGACGGACCTGGGCCCGGTGGGGCGCACTACTACTGGAACCCTGATACCGGCTGGGAGCTGAGCTATGACACGCGGGACCCCGACGGGCCCTACGACTGCATCGGGACAACCAAGGTCGCCAAGAACATTCTGACGGTGGGGGCTGTCCGGGACGTCCACGGCGGCTACAGCGGGCCCGGCAACGTGAACATGACCAGCTTCTCCTCGTGGGGGCCCATTGACGACGGCCGCATCAAACCCGACGTGGTCGGAAACGGCTACGAGCTGCTCTCCGCCTATCACTGGTGGCAGGACCCCGATAACGACCATTGGGCCGTGGCGTCCGGCACGTCGATGTCGGCACCGAACGTCAGCGGCTCACTCGGCCTGTTGATCGGACACTGGCGACAGACCCACCCCGGTGAAGGCGACATGCCGGCCGCAACTCTGAAGGGGTTGGTGATCCATACCGCAGACGAGTGCGGCCCCGCCGACGGTCCCGATTACTCATACGGCTGGGGGCTAATGAACACGCTTAAGGCCGCTGAGGCAATCAGTGCCGACGTCGCGGAACCATTCACCATCAGTGAACTCACGCTGTGGGACGGGTGTATGGGCGAATTCCGCATCTCCACGGACGGCACCAGCGACGAGCTGCGGGCCACCATCTGTTGGACCGATCCACCGGGGACTCCGCCGGCCGACGCGCTGGATCCCCCTGACAAGATGCTGGTGAATGACCTCGATCTGCGAATCGAGTCCGTTGGGTCCGGGACCACCTATTTGCCCTGGATTCTGGACCCCAGCGACCCGAGCGCGCCCGCAACCAAGGCCGACAACAATACGGACAACGTGGAGCAGGTGACGGTCGATTACCCGGGCACGAACGAGTTTCTTTTGCGCGTCTCACATAAAGGAAGCCTGTCAAATGGCGAGCAAGCGGTTTCGCTGATCATTGCCGGAGCGGCAACCATCGAAGTCTATCCGGACTGCAACAACAACGGCGGCTTCGACACCTGCGACGTTGCCAGCGGCATCAGCGAGGACTGTAACGCGAACTGGGTCCCGGACGAGTGCGACCCCGACAGCGACGGCGACGGCTTCATCGACGGCTGTGACAACTGTCCGGACGACCCTAACCCCAGCCAGACCGACAGTGACGACGACGGCAGCGGTGACCACTGCGACCCGTGCCCCGACTTCCCCGACTATCTGGACGAGGACCAGGACGGCGCGCCCGACGCCTGCGATAACTGCCCGGACATCTCCAACCCCGACCAGGCCGACAGCGACGGCGACGGGCTCGGCGACCTGTGCGACAACTGCCCCAATTTCGCCAACCTCGAACAAGTTGACCTGGACGAGGACGGCACCGGCGACGACTGCGACAACTGCCCCGACCAGCACAACCCCGACCAGGCCGACGCCGACGGCGACGGAGTCGGCGACGACTGCGACGACTGCCCGGACGTTTCCAACCCCGAGCAGAAAGACAGCGACGGCGACGGCACCGGCGACCTGTGCGACAACTGCCCGAACATGGTCAACCGCGACCAGGCCGACGACGATGGCGACGGGGTCGGAAACGTCTGCGACAACTGCCTGTTCACCGATAACCCCGACCAGGTGGATACCGACGGCGATGGTGCCGGCGACGAATGCGACAACTGTCCCGATGAGTACAACCCCGACCAGGTCGATACCGACGGCGACGGAGTCGGCGATGCCTGCGATGACGACGATCTCAGCGCGCAGCCGAGCTCGTCCGAAACGGAAGCGAAAGAGCCGCCCGCGGATGACGCCGACGCGGATGCCGACCAGCCTGCTGACCAGGAGGCGACCGACGACGACAGCGAGAGCAGTGAAGACGACGGCGCTGAGTCCACGGAGACGACCGAGGAGCCGCCGGCGGCGGCGACCCCGCCGTTCGGGCTTTGCGGGTTCGGAATGCTGAGCATGCTGCCGTTCATGCTGCTCGGGTTGTGCTGCATGAAGGTCGGCACGGCCCGCGCCCGACGCGCTCGTCGCTAGCTAGGCGCGAAGGGGCAAACGAGTCTGAGGCGGGCGTGCACAAGGCCGGACGGGCTCGGTCCGACAGACCCCCAGGACTCAGACAGTGACCCCCGCGAAGCGGTCCCCTACTCCCCCGTGTTTGACGAATCCGCCCGTTCGGTCTCGCGGTAGCGTGGCCGGTCCTGCTCCTCCTCGTCCGGCTCCTCGTCCGGCTTCTCGTCCGGCTCCTCGTCCGGAGGCGGACGGAGCTTACGCTTGGGCGGCTGCTGCTCGAGATCCTCCTGGCTCAGCTCGTCCTGCACGTCGCGCAGGCCCTTCTTGAACTCCATGATCCCCTTGCCCAGCGACCGGCCGACGTCCGGCAGGCGCTTGCCGAACAACAACAGCGCCACCAAGCCCAAAACGAGCATGTGCCACGGATCGAAGGGCGTGAACGCCAGCACTGCGTCTGCAATCATGTACGTCTGTCCTCAAGCCGGACCGCGCAGCATCGCTTCGCAAGTGTCTACGGGTGGTATTGTCGCGGCAGCGGTACGCGGTGTCAAAGCCTATCCGGACAAAATGCGGTCGGCCGCCGCCGACCCCCGACCGGCCCCGGGGCTCGAGCGATTCCCGAGCCTCGGCCAGACGCGTTATGATGCCCGCCTTTCAGGGAACCCATGCGCACGATTCTCGACTTCCTACGGGCCGACGATCTGCCGCTGATGGCACGGCCGAACTACTGGTGCGAGCTGCGCCACATGCTGCTGTGGGCGATCGTGGTCGGGGGCATCGAGGGCAACATCGCCAGCATCGTCGTCTCCAACACGTTCAACGGGTCCGAGCTGCTGACCACCGTGGTCTGGGCCATTCCCCTGCTGACCAACGTGCTGAACCTGTTCTGGGGCGTGATGATCCGCGGACGCCGCCGACTGCCGACGTTCCTGTTCATGGCGGGCTGCGCGGCGGCATGCATCTTCTCGATCACGCTCACCTCGAGCGAGTGGGAATGGGGCGGGTGGTGCTTTGCCGCTCAGCTCACCGCGACGCATTTCTTCATGTCCGGCCTGGTCACGTTGCGAACCGGCTTGTGGAAGGTCAACTATCCGCAGTCCCATCGGGCCCGGATTGCCGGCCGCCTACAGACGCTGCGTTTCACCATGGCCCTGATGACCGGCGCGGCACTCGGCCTGGTCTTCGACCATGAGGCCCGATACTACCGCTTTGTCTACCCCGCCGTCGCGCTGATCGGTCTGCTCTCGCTGTGGCCGTTGCGGCGGCTGCGCATCCGCGGGGAGGCGCGCGAGCTGCGGCGCCTTCAGGAGCACCTGGCCCGGGTGAGCCCCACGGGCGACAACAACCGCCCCGGTCTGTGGAGCGGATTAAAGGAGGCCGGTGCGATCCTGGGGCAGGACAAGCTCTTCGCTCGCTACATGTTCGCCCAGTTCCTGCTCGGGTCGGCGAATTTCATGGTTGATCCGCTGCTGATCAACGTGCTGACCAAGCAGTTGTTCGTTAAGCAGTATTTCGTGCCCAGCCTGCTGATGTACCAGATCCCCATCGTGGTGCTGCTGGTGGCGATCCGCTTCTGGGCCCGGTTTTTCGACCGCGTCGGGGTGCTGCGCTTCCGCATCTACAACAGTGCCAGTTGGGTCGGTTCCTATATTTGCCTAACGGCGGCCCTGCTGATTATCGGCACCAGCGGCAACCCCGCCCTCGCCATCGCCATCCCACTGCTCGTCTGCGGCCGCGTCTTCAACGGGATCGCGCGCGGGGGCGGGGCCATCGCCTGGCACCTGGGGCACCTGCATTTTGCCGGCGAACACCAGGCGGACCTGTACATGAGCATCCACGTGGCGTTGACCGGCCTGCGCGGGCTGCTGATGCCCCTTTTCGGCTGGGCCGTATACGCGACCTTGGGCTGGGGAGCCTTCGTGGTCGCCGCCGGACTGGCCCTCACCGCCCATGTGCTGTTCCGGCGGCTCTGGCGTGCCGACCGCCGCGCCGCACTGGCCCATGAAGCGCACGCACAAGAGCTTACGACCTCCGCCGCCCGAGCCGACGCGACCTGACGCCCCGCCACGCAGAGCCCGAAACGCGAGCGACGGGTGCGGCGTTATACCGATTCTGGATCTCGGATGTCAGACCTCCGCACGGGTTCTCGACCGCGGCGGGCAATCTCCAATCCAAGATTCCTCATCGGCCCGGGCCCCCGGCACCTGCCGGCGATTTAGCCCGCATTTCTCACAGGTAGGGCGATTTGGCGCTGTTCTCGGCCGCGGGGCCGCGAATAGAGGGGGCCGATGAGAGTTGGGAGGTCAAGCGGGGCGGAACGCCTGCTCAGCAACGCCGAGGTGGGCGGTTTCAGGGTC
>JAUWXH010000483.1 GCA_030616465.1 Planctomycetota bacterium
CCAGGTTCACGCCCACCGAGGCGGCAAACCACAGCCCATCGACCAGGCTGGAGAGAAAGATGTCGTCGCAGTCAATGTTCGGCCCCATGGCCAATGTGAGCATGAGGCATCCGGCTATTGGCGCTGATTTCAGTTTCATGACTTCCTCCGATCCACTTGAGTCTCGAGATCAGCCCACACACATCACGTTTGGAAGCTGCCCCCGCAAAAGGCCTCAGAACATTCGGATGGGATAGCCCGCTTCCGGAGAGCCCGCTTGATACTAGGCCTGTTCGTCCCCACACTCCACCGGGCCGCAGACAACTTTGTTCGGAAATCATCGCGTCCGAAAAAACACACAATATAGCAACCCTACACCAACGGATCCGGCAGTCATCGGCTCTCTCCTCCCGCCCGAGACCCCGGACAAGCGTGTTCTAGCGCACCAGCACGCCGGTGCGGATCGTCTCGGCCGCCCGGAAATACCCCCCGCCGAGACGATCATAGAACGCCTGATCGTCGTAGGTGATCTCTGTGTGGTAGGACCTGTCGTCAAAACGATAGCCGATTGCCACCGAGGGCCACGAAGAGCGGTATACAAAGAGCTCCGCGATGCGGCCGAGCTCGGCGGAGGGCCCCAATGCCAGGTTCGCCGGCAGACCCGAGCCGCCCGACATCCCAACCCCGGGCCCCGGTATGATCGCAAACGGCTGCCGACCCGCGCAACCGCAGAGAATGACGACCCAGATTGCTGTCTTTCCCGCTCGCCTCATCAACCCATTCTAGGGCCGCTGATGAAAGGTCGGTCAAGCCGGCGTGACGAATCGGCGTGGCTTTCGCGCCCGGCACAGACGAGCGGCCACTTTTTCGGACCACGACCGCAGAATCGCCTGCTCCCGCATCACCGAAGCGATGCCGGGTTACGGTTATCAGCAGGTGGGTGAACGACGGCGGCCGTTCATCCGGCTTCCCGCAGGCCGGCCGGGACCCCCAGCGGGCGCCCGCGCTCGATCGAACGCCGTTCGAGCAACGCCAACGCGACGCTCGTGCGCGAGGAGCGCGGCGTGCACCGCGCGACCGGCTCGTCGGCCAGCAGGCGGGCGGCGAAGTAGTCGAGCTCGCGCAGCCAGCCGTTGCGATCGCTGACGGGAATCCGGCGCGGCTCGTCGCCGCCGGCGTAATGCAACACGTCGGGGCCGCGGGCCGAGCTCCAGTCCAGCGTGCCGGTCTGTCCCTGCACGGTGAACGCCATCTCGAACGGCCAAGGGGCATGAAACGTCCAGCCGCCCTCGAGCACCGCGTAGCGGCCGTCCGGGTAGCCGTACGTGGACACCACGTGGTCGATTCCGCCGGAAGGGCCGCGGCTGCCACGAGCATCGATTTGCTCCGGCACGCCCAGCAGGTAGTGCGCGAAGTCCACGTCGTGCACATGCAGGTCGAGCAGCCCTCCGCCGCTACGCGATGCGTCCATCAGCCAGTTATCATGCGACCAATCCGGTGGAAGGGACAGCCGGCGTAAGGATACGCAGCGCACCGCTCCGATCTCCCCTCCTTCGACGATCCGCTTGACGACCTCGTACTGCGGCCAAAAGCGGATGCACTGGCCGACCATCAGCGTGCGACCGGCCTTTTCGGCCGCCCGGATCATTCGATCGCACCCCCCTACCGTGAGCGCCATCGGCTTTTCGCAGAATACGTGCTTGCCGGCCCTCAACGCCCGCACGGTCACGTCAACATGCAGCGAAGTCGGCAAGGTGACCGCCACCACGTCAACCGCTTTGTCCTTGATCAGCTCGTCCGGGTCGGCATAGCTGCTGATCCCGGCCATATCCACGCGTTGCCCTTCGCCTGCGTCGACGTTGCCGACCTCGTCGGCCCAGTCGCCCGCCCGGCGTCGGGGCTCCTGGTCACAGACAGCCACCAGCCGGGCCTGCGGGTGCTGACGCCAATACACAAACTCCGTCCGCCCCATGAACCCCAGCCCGCAAATCCCGACACCGAATCTGCCTTCGCCACTGATCATATTGAACTCCCTCGTCGAACCGTTGCCTCCAACAACCCCGGCGTTCCGAACAAAGCGGGAATCTAGCCGATGGGACGCAAAAATTCACGCCCCTAGATCGCGTGCACACGCCGGTGGGTGAGCGCCAGGAAAGCGGGTAACGTCCAGATGTCATTCCGACCGCGTCCGCCGATGGCGGACGCGCGGAGGAATCTGACTCAATCGCGCGACCAAGGCCAGATTCCTCGGCGCGGAGTTTGCCCTGAGCACCGTCGAAGGGCTTCTCGGAATGACACGCTACCCACGCAAATGACGGTGCGCCGTGAAAGGCGTGGATTTTCAGCGGGAGTTAGACCCGTCCGGCAACTGGTCGCTCCAGCCGGTAGCAATCGGAGCGGCGGTGGAGGTAACGAAG
>JAUWXH010000260.1 GCA_030616465.1 Planctomycetota bacterium
GCGGACCTTCTCGCCCGCCCAGACCAGATGAACGCCGGCGCGACGGCTGGGCTCGTCAGGATCGATGAAGAGTACGAGTCCGCGCAGGTCCTCGCGACGGAAGCCGAGGGCGGTCAACGTGCCGGTGATTCGATCGAGGTCATCCCGCCGAACGAGCAAATCGACGTCTTTGGTCGTCCGTGTGGCTGCCGGGTCGATGCGGGCGATCCAGGCGGCGACGGCATTGCCGCCGACGACTGCGTAGGGAATGCCGGCCGCGTCCAGGGCCTGGGTAACGCGCTTCAGGCGCCGCTCGACACGTTCCATCGCCATGACGAAAGCCTCATAGGCACTGTTGACTGACATGCCGCCATTATAGCCCATCGGCGTGAAATCGGCCGACGTCCGGTACCCTTCGGCTGCGCTCAGGGCAGGCGGGGCCCGGACGCTACAACGGTCCACCGGTTGGAAACCGGTGCCACACCTGCCACCGGTTGGAAACCGGTGCCACACCTGTCACCGGTTGGAAACAGGTCCCACACAAGTCAATCCTCCGGCTCCAGGACGGTCATGAAGGCTTTTTGAGGGATGTGCACGCGGCCGATGGTTTTCATGCGCTTTTTGCCGGCTTTCTGCTTTTCCAGCAGCTTGCGCTTGCGCGTCACGTCGCCGCCGTAGCATTTGGCGGTCACGTGCTTGCGGAAGGGTTTGATCGTCTCGCGGGCGATGACCTTCGAGCCGATCGCGGCCTGGAGGATGATCTCGAACTGCTGTCGGCCGATCTCGCGGCGGAGCTTGACCAGGAACCGCCGGCCGCGCGGCTCGGCCCGCGAGCGATGGCAGATCAGGCTGAGCGCGTCCACCGGCACGCCATTGACCATGATGTCGAGCTTGACCAGCTCGGACGCGCGGTAGCCGATGACGTGGTAGTCCATCGTGCCGTAGCCGCGGGTCACGCTTTTGAGCTTGTCGTAAAAGTCGTACAGGATTTCGTTGAAGGGGAACTCGTACGTGAGCATGACGCGCTGCGGCGAGAGATACTCGGTCTTCTTGTATTCGCCGCGCTTCTGCTCGGCGAGCTGCATGATACTCCCGATCGACTCGGCCGGCGTGATGATCTGCACCTCGATGATCGGCTCGCGCAGCTCCTCAATATGCGATGCATCGGGCAGATCGCCGGCGGATTCGACGCGTTTGACGATGCCGTCCCGCAGCGCGACCTCGTAAGTGACGCTCGGGGCGGTCTGGACGACGCTGATGCCACACTCACGCTCGAGCCGTTCCTGCACGATGTCCATGTGCAGCAGGCCGAGGAACCCGCAGCGGTAGCCGGGTCCGAGCGCGTCGCTGTGCTGGGGCTTGAAGGTGAACGACGAGTCATTGAGGCTGAGCCGTTCGAGCGCCTCGCGCAGCGCGTCGTAGGTCTCGCCGCTGGACGGGTAGAAGTCGCAAAACACCATATGCTGGGGCGGCTGATAGCCGGGCAGCGCCCCGGGGGCCGGGTGGGCGGCATGGGTGATCGTGTCGCCGACCGTGACGTCCTGGAGCGTCCTGATACTGGCGATCATGTACCCGGTTTCGCCCGCGGCAAGCTGCTCGACCGGCGTCATCCGCGGGCGGAACTTGCCGATCTCGCCGATCTGGTACGTTCGCTGCCGACCCATCAGCAGGATCTTCTGCCCCTTCCGAACGGTGCCGTGCATCACGCGGATGTAGCAGATCACGCCGCGGTAGTCGTTGTATTCGGAGTCGAAGATGAGGGCTTGCAGCGGGGCGGTGGGCTCGCCGGTCGGCGCCGGCAGGTGCTCGACAATCGCCTGGACGAGCGCCTCGACGCCCTCGCCGGTCTTGGCTGAGACAAACTGCACGTTATCGGCACTGATGCCGAGCACGTGCTCGACCTCCAGGGCGGTGTCTTCAGGGTTCGCGTTGGGCAGGTCGATCTTGTTGATGACGGGAACGACTTCCAGGTCGTTGCCGACGGCCGCGTAGGCGTTGGCCACGGTCTGAGCCTGCACACCCTGCGTCGCGTCCACGACGAGCAAAGCCCCGTCGCAGGCGGCCAGGGCCCGGTCTACCTCGTAGTGAAAATCCACGTGCCCCGGCGTGTCGATCAGGTTGAACATGTAGGTGCGGTCGCCGACCTTCATGTCGAGCGTGACGACACTGGCCTTGATGGTAATGCCCCGTTCGCGCTCCAGCTCCATGTCGTCGAGCGTCTGCTCGCGCAGCTCGCGTTCGGAAACAGCCCCGGCCCGCTGCAATTGCCGATCGGCAAGAGTGCTCTTGACGTGGTCGATGTGGTCGATGATCTAGAATTTGAGTATGAGATTGCGGTCCATGCGGGATCAGTTTTCAGTTGTCAGTTGTCAGTTCTCAGCCGTCAGCTTTCAGCCGTTGGCTCCCGGGCTTCCAATCGCACGTCTCAAGACCCCGGTTCGGCGCGGACTCGGGCCAGCGATTATAGCGTGTCGGCGCCGAGAGGGATGGGAGCCGGGGGGGGGCGCTGCCGGGGCAGATGCGGTCCACTGCGACACAGATTGCCGTTGCAATCCCCCGGCGGAAAACCGTACAATAGGGGCAGTTCTGAGCCCGCTGACGAGGGGAGTAAGGAGAATCTACGATGCGAAACGGGTTGCCGATCGTTCTTTGCTGTGTTCTCGCCGTGACCGTCGCCGCGCAGAGCGTGTACAACTCGACGCCCGACTGGATATCGAGCGACACTCCGATCAGCACCGGGGCCGCGCTGGTCGACCTGGATCGCGACGGCTGGCTCGATCTGGTCGTCTCGAACGGGAATGACATGCGCCGCGAGCGCGTCGCCGTCTATTACAACCAGGGTGATGGGACCTTCCCGGCGACGCCCGACTGGCAATCGGACGACATCCTCTACAACGGACACCTGGACGTGGCCGACGTGAACGGCGACGGCTGGCCGGACGTGGCGGTCGCCCATCTCGGCACCGGTGGCACATTTGCACCGATTGCCCGCGTCTACCTGAACAACAGCGGAACCCTCTCCTCCACACCCGATTGGTCCGCGGACGTGAGTGGCAACGCCTTCGGTGTCGCGTTCGGCGACGTGAACAACGACGGCTGGCCCGACCTGGCTGTCGCTACCGGATGGTCGTACAGCCCGCAGCGCTATTACAACAACTGCGTCTACCTCAACGTGGGCGGAGCGCTGGAGAGCACGGCGAGTTGGGCGTCCGATGACACTGATCATTGCATGGGCGCGGCCTGGGTGGATGCCGACGACGACGGCTGGCTGGATCTGGCTTTCGCCGGCTCACTCTACCGAAGCCGCATTTACCGCAACCTGGGCGGAACGCTGGAGACCACCGCCAGTTGGCACGCCGCGGACGTGAGCAGCCCGGACATGATCATGGTTACCGGCGGCGACGTTACCGGAGACGACCTGCCGGACGTAATCTTCGCGGACAACAACCAGGTCGGCGGCGGAAGCGGTCGCTTTCGGCAGTACGACGGGCAGCCGGACGCCATGCCTGAGAGCAACGCCTCCTGGACCTACTTCGACGGTTACTGCTCCGCGGTGGCCCTGGCCGACGTGGACGCCGACGGCGACCTCGACCTGGCCACCGGCGCGTGGTGGGACAACACACGGCTGTTCTTCAACGACGGCAGCGGGTTCGGCAGCAGCCCCGACTGGAGCTCCGGCGTGACCAGCGTTGTCGAGAAGATCGTCTTCGGCGACATCGATAACAACGCACTGCACGAGGCCAGCGAGACCTTCGTCGGCGACGGCCAGCGGAAGCTGTTCTATCTGAGCCGCCGACAGATCCAGCAGGTCAACTCGATCGACATCGACGGGCTGGACGAGGACTTCGACTACACCTACAGCCGTGAGCACGGCTGGATCAGCGTGGAACAGGCACCGCAGGACTACCTCGAAGTGCGGTACACCTACTCGAACCGGCTCGACATGGCGATCACCAACTGGGACGACGGCGTCGGCAACTACGTCTACTACAACCAGCTCGTCTGCCCCGGCGACCTGGACGGCGACGACGATACCGATCACGCCGACCTCGGCATCCTGCTGGCCGACTGGGGCTGTACCGGCGGTGACTGCCCCGGCGACCTGGACGGCGACGGCGACACCGACCACTCCGATCTCGGCATCCTCCTGGCCGACTGGGACTGCCCGTAGACTGCTGGAACGCGGTGGCAGCGGTGGCAGGTCGGCCCTGCCGAGCCGACTCGCGTTTTTCTCGCGCTGGGGGTCTCGGAATTCGCGCTTTTTGCTTGACACGGCGGGCCAAACCCGCTGAACTATATGGTGGAGGAGGTGTTGGGCAGGCGAACACGCGTTTCATGTCGCGTCCTCCCCAGGGAGTTGACGTATATCTGCCCGGCAGCTGCTTGTGTGCGCGCTTAGACATCTTGCGTGTAACGAACCCCGGGCTGCCTGGCCGTTTCGGTTCGGCCAGCAGATCGGCACGG
>JAUWXH010000085.1 GCA_030616465.1 Planctomycetota bacterium
GATCGCTCTGGCGGTCGGCCAGAGCAAGCTGACGCAAGACATTGCCAAGGTCGGAGTGCTAACGCTGCACGTCGGCACGCCGGCCCCCGACTTCGAGGCCATCACGCTCGACGGCAAGCCTATCAAGCTGTCAGAGCTCCGCGGCAAACTGGTGTTCGTGGACTTCTGGGCGATCTGGTGCGCGCCGTGCGTGGCCGAGCTGCCCAACGTCAAGAAAGCCCACGAGCAGTTCGCCAAAGACGGCTTGGTCGTCATCAGCATCAGCTTCGACAAGGACGCCAAGACCGCGAAGTCGTACGCCGAGAAGAACGGCATGACCTGGCCGCAGGTTTGGGTCAAAGGCGGTGACAAGAGCGAACTGGCCAAGCTGTACAACGTGGGCGGAATCCCGGCGACCTTCCTGATCGGCCCGGGCGGCAAGATCGTCGCCAAGGACCTGCAAGGCGAGAAGCTGCTGCGCACGATCGAGAAGGAGATCAAGAAGCTCAAGCAGTCGTCGAAGGAGACCGCTCGCGCGTCGGACGACCGGGGCTAGCGGTTGCCGTCAGCGGGCGGCCTCTGTCAGCGCCCAGCCCACGCGAAGCAGCAGGTTGAACCCGACGATCCCGAGGGCCAGCGCACCGACCAGCGTGATCAGCGTCACGGCAACCAACGCGCCCTGGTAATCGGGGTCTGCCCGCGATGCCATCCGCAGCAGCATGACCGCGAAGCAAGCCACGCCGAACAGCAGGACGCCTACGAATACGCCAAAGGCCAGGCGGGCCAACTTGAAATTCGGCAAATCGCACATCAGGCGCTCGACACAGCGCAGGAACACCGCCGATGGAATAACCACCCAAAGCACCTTGCCCAAGTCGGCCATGACCGTGCTGTTGTAGTATGTGCCGGTGGCGGCGAGCGCTACCAGCGGCACCAGTACCAGAGCCCAGCGGCGTAGCCGGCGCGGGTTGAGGTAATGTGCCTTGTAGTAGGCTGCCGGTCGCGGCGGCCGCAGCAGGATTACCCCGACGATCGCCACCAGCGGAAAGATCAGCCCCCCGGCCAGAAGCAGGTTGAAGGCCGCGTCCAGCGCGCGGGCGAAATCCTGACCCTGCGTGATCGCGCTGATCACCGCCAGGCCGATCAGACCACCCAGTACGGCCGCCCCGTAGACGACCACGCGTACGGCGTCGGCCAATCGCATTACCGACGCCGTCGTCTGGCGGATCAGATAGTCGCCGAAGACGGAGTCCAGGATCGGGTGGCCGCAGGCGGGACAATCGTCGTTCAACTGGCGCGAAAGCAGGTTCTGCCGGCACTTGACGCAGGCCAGATCCTGGGCAATGCGGTCTTGGCTGTCGATGAGACCTTGCGGGGCGCGTTTTTCGTCGTCCTTCATGAACCGCCCTCGACTTGCTCGGCAGGCGACAGTATCCGCCATGGGCCGACGATCATCTACACTCTGGCCGCCGGCATCTGCCGCCGCCCGCTACGCCTGGTCACTCCTCGGCCTGCAAGGCGGCTTGGAGTTCCGGCAGCCGGTTAGCCGTCCGTTCGGCCTCCGGCAATGAGATTGTCTCGGACCGGACCAATTCGACCAACGAGCGTTCCAACGTGGTCATCCGCTGTCGGGGGATATCCTTGGTGTGTGTTTGCATCAGGGAGTAAATCTGCTCGGGCTTTACCTGGCGGATCAGATTGGCCACCCCATAGGTATTGTTGAGAATCTCCATCACGGCCACGCGCCCTTTTTCCCCGGCCCGCGGAACCAGCTTTTGCGAGATGATATAGCGCAGCCCCAGCGACAACTGGTGGGCCATCTCTTCCTGACGGTTGGCCGGGTACAGGTCCAGCAGCCGGGTGATGGTCCCGGAGGCATCGCGCGTGTGCAGCGCGGAAAAGACCAGGTGCCCGGTCTCCGCGGCGGTCAGCGTCCAGGTGGTCGATTCCTGATCGGTCATCTCGCCGACGAAGATCACGTCCGGATCCTCGCGTAGACAGTCGCGCAGCCCGCGTTCGTAGTTCGGGACGTCGCGGCCGATCGCTCGCTGCGAGATGATGGCCGTCTGGCTCTCGAGGTGGTACTCGATCGGGTCTTCCAGCGTAATGATGTGGCAGGGGCGCGTCTGGGCGATCCGGTCGAGCAACGCCGCGATCGTGGTGGTCTTGCCCACCCCGGTCGTCCCGGTCAGCAGCACCAGACCCTGGCGTAGCTCGATGATGTCTCGCCAGACGTCGTTCGGAAAGCCGATCTGCTCCACCTGCGGCGTGCGGGCGTCGAGCGCGCGGATCGCGACGGCCAGCCCGCACCGGTCGTGGAAGCAGTTCACGCGAAACCGCGTATCGCCGAGCAGCATTGAGCTGTTGACCGAGCGTTTCTCGGTCAGGGTGGTCCATTCGGCATCGCTCAGCAGGCTGCGGGTGAGCCCCTCGACGGTCGCGGGCTTCAACCCGGGCCCGCTGGTCACCTTCAGCCCGCCGTCCACGCGGTAGATGGGCGCCAAGCCCGTCTTCAGGTGCAGGTCGGTGACGCGCATCGTGCCATGCCGCTGAAAGGAGTCCAGCAAGTCCTGCATGCTGAGTCTGCGTGCATCGCTGACCGCGTACAGCTTCGCATCCAGCGCGGGCTTTGGAGACACGAGCGCTCCTTTGTCGGCGTTTCGGCCACCGACGCCGACCCCGGGGCCGGCCGCCGTGCGATTGTCAGTGACCACCGGAATGATATCACTGCCCTACAAATCACACAACCGGCGTGAGCCGCCGTGCCGCCGGGTAGCCAGCAGGTAGGGCAGGTCGAGTCTTCGAGACCTGCCAAGCTATCCTATCAATCCCTCATCACTCAACGGCGGTGTGGGAGCCGTGGAAAGCAGGGCTTGCCACATGCGCTCGATCGCCTTGTCCCGTTTCTGCATCCGCCACAGCTCGATCGTGTCCTGCTGATCTCCGCGGAGAAGCGCGAGCTTGAGCCCGGATGTCTTACCGCCCGTGGCTTTGCCGCGCAGGATGGCTATGGTGCCGGCGTCCAGCGGGTAGCTGCGGATGGTGGGTTTGCTCTGCCGGTAGCGGAATTCCAGAATCTGGATCATGCCGGGGGCCATGCGGATATACGTGGGGCGAATGGCGGTGCGCCAGACCCACGTAACCGCGACCGCGACGCCCATGAACAGGACGTACCCGAAGCTGCCCACGTTGAGGGGCTTGCCGGGGACGATGTGGAGCAGTTGCAGCACCCAGAAGAAGATCAGGGCGGCGGCGATCGGCACAAAGAGCAGTTGCCACCCGATCGCCCGTGTCGGGGTGATGATCTCCGGCTCGAAGAATAGCTCGCCCACTTCCGGCACGTCGATCTTGCCCAGACAGACGATCCGCGCACAGGGCGGGTCTGGTGTCGGTGAGCTGGCCAGGGTTGCCTTCACGTCCTTGTTCGGGACCGCCATCCCGCCGGGCTTCCAGCGTGCGGCGAGGTCGTACGCGATGGGATCGACGCCGCGCTCACGCAGGTCGGCCAGGTACGCGCGATGCCGCTTGGCGTTGCGGGCCTTGACGTGCCGACCCCACGCAAACAGGACGGCGCTGGCCACGAAAGCGGCCGCACCCAGCCAGATGACCCACAGTCTCAACGCCAGACCAAGACAGACGCCGACCAGGCCCGCGATCAGCAACACCAGGGCGAAGACCGCGGCTACGTGTGGGCGCACGGACACCCCCTCCGGCGGCGGGACGCGGATGACCACTGGCGGCGGACGCGTTGTACCGGTTGGCTGCATGTATGGAATCTACCGCACGCCGGCGGTTCGCCGCCATTATCCGAACAGGCCGTTTGTCTAAATCTCCGTGCGCAATTCGGCGTCACGCAGTCCGAGCCCAAAGCGCTAGCGAGGGATTCGGCCTCGAATGCGCAGCCAAACGGCAGGTCTCGAAGACTCGACCTGGCCCACGGTCTACATTGACCGGTTGGAAACCGGTCCCACAAGGGCTACGGCTTGATGCCGGTGGTGGTTTCCAGACCGGTGAAGCGGCGCGAGCCGAGCGTCCATTCGGGGATGCCTTCCGGCCACATCGACACCGAGATCGTGAAGTCGTCGAAGACCTCGTCCCACTCGAAGTTGATCGCGAAGTACCAGCGCGGCAGCCGGCGGACGTACGCGACGGCGAATTCGCCCAGATCGCCGCTGTCGATGTCGAACCACGTGCGCGACGTGACGATATGCTTTTCGGTAAGCTTGTAGTTGAACCCGCCGCCGAGCAGGTTCATATCGATGTCCCCGGCATGGCGCAGGCCGAAGACGTAGGCCAGTCGCGGCAGCCGCTCGACGGCCAGCGCGACGTTGTGCCGGTCGAAGCTGCAATCGTTCACGTCGAAGTTGAAGTCGTACAGCAGGCTGGTCGTGTCGCTCAGGCGGTAGATCAGGTCGCCGGCGATGTAGTTCCGCGTGCGGCTGTCCTCGGGCCGCAGCGGGTTGGCGTACCCGTTCGACTGCTCCCACGACTGCACACGGCCGCCGAAGAACCCGGCCTCCAGGTTGAACGTCAGCAGGTCCACGGTGCGTTGGCGTTCCTCGCCGCCGCGCTTGGTCTGCCAGGTCTGTCGCACGCCGAAGGTAGCGCCGTAGAAGTCGTCGATCGTCTCGATGCCCTCGTCGAAGGGCGTGATGAGCGTGCTGCGGGCGTTGCTGTGGGCCCACCAGGCGGCAAAGTGCGGATTGACAATGTGGCGGATGCGGTGGATGTCGAACAGCTCGGACTCGATCTCGTCGAAGACCCGGCTGAAGGTCATCCCGCCGCGAACGCCGTAAACACCCAGACCGCGCCACAGCCTGTCCTGCCGGTCGATAGTGCCGGCATCGCTCCAGAAGCTCCCGCGCAGCGTCGCGAACGGGACGACGTTGAGCGGGCCGAGCTTGAGCGGCAGCTCGGCCTCCTCCCGGATGTCGGTCCGGAAGACCACGTTGGTCGCACTGGTGTTGTCGAAGCGCTTGTAGTCGAAGAAGCGCCGATCGTCCGGCCGGTAGCGCACCGCCCCGACGCGCGACTCGTGGTAGAGCACGAAGGGGCTGGCGAAGGTGTCGCCGATGCGGCGGTAGGTCAGGTCGGGCAGGTGCTCGGTTTGGGTGACGAAGTCGAGCAGGCGCCAGTTCGCCAGCAGGCTGATGGCCTCGACGCCGCGGGCGCGCTTGAGGTAGACCGCGGTTTCCTGCTCCTTGCCCTCGAAGAATTCCGATTTCTCGTACTCTTCCAGGAAGCCCGGGTCGCTGACGTAGGCGATTTCGAACGTGAGCTCCCAGTCGCTGGGCAGGAAGTGGCGGTGTCGCCACAGGACGCGCCCGCGCTCGGTCGTGTCGGGGATGTTGTCGCGCAACGGGCCGAGGTTGTCCTCACCGTCGTCGTGGATGTAGTAGCTGCGGAACACCCCGTAGTAGTCCTCGCGGAGGTAATCGGAGTACACGCCGATGGCCGGCCCACGCTTCGAGAAGTAATCCAGCCTGAGCGTGGCGTCGAAGCCGGGCGGCGGCTCAAACCCCAGCAGGTTCAACAGATACCACGCGCTCTCGAACTCCGCGCCGAAATCATCGCTGTAGCCCGTGCGCACGCGGCGGATGAGCGTCTCGCTGGTCTCGATGTCGCCGCGGCTGTACGGCCAGTAACCGATCGGCAAGCCCTCGACATTGAGCGTGGCGTGCCGCAGCTCATACGTACCGGCGATGCGCTCGGTCGGGCGGCCCGAGGAGTCGCGCGCCGTCCGGTCACGCAGGTAAACCCGCTCGGCCCCGAGGTGATAGTGCGGCGTATAAAACTCGCTCGTGCTGACCAGTGCCTTGGTGGCGGTGAACTCGCGGGCCGACAGTTGCCGGATCTCCGCCGCCCGCACGTACAGCGGGATACCGCGTTCGGGGATTTCCGCCCGGAAGACGGCGTCGAGGATCAGGGCCTGTTGGCGCTCGAAGTCGTAGTAGAGGCGGCTGGCCCGCACGAAGCGATTCCCGAACGACAGGATTACATCGCCCTCCAGGTACACCGCTTGCACGCCGAGCTTTCCGGCCTCGGGTGCCCCGGGTGCGATCGGGGGGCTTGGTTCTCGCTGGTCGGGAGGGGATTCCTCAGTCGGCGGCGAGTCCTGACCGCTCGTCTCACCCTCGGCCCGGAAGAACGTTTCCGCCGTGCCCCCGGTGGGGAACACGACCGCGTTGTCGGCTTGAATCTCGAGCACCGGCGCGTCGGGGCTGCCCGATTGTGAGAAGTACACCCGCCCGATCGCGACGAACACCTGCTGGCCGTCGGGCGTTTTGGCCGGCTCGATGTTGGGCAGGTGGTAGCGGACGACGCGTGGCGGGCGTTCGACCTTCGGCCGGGCCGCCTCGCCGGGACGGACGACACCCACCGGCATCTCGGGTCGGGTGGTAGGCTCGCCGGCCTCGATCCGCGCCCGCTCCCGCAAAGCCTGCTGATACAGCGGGGAGTCTTTCAGCACTTCCGGCGAATGGCGGTCGTGGTATTTCACGATGCGCCCGTACGTCCGCAGATTGCTGACCAGCAGCACGCGGTCCACGATGGTCGAGCCACTCGCCTCCTGCACCTCCGCGTTTTCGGACAGGTACACGGTCAGGTCACAAAACTCGCGCCCGTCGGCGTCGGTCAGCCCCGTCTTGATCCACACGACCGCGTCGTTGGCGGACAGCCGCCGCTGGCCCATGTCAAGGCGGAACCCGCCCGTGAAGAGCAGCACGGGCGTGCCGTCTTCCTCCCTCCACTGCCACACGTTGGGGGCGCGCATCTCAACGTCACGCTCGCTGATGGTTACGGGAAGCAGCAGTTCCTCCTCTTCGCCGAGCTGCCCGCCGGCGGGAGACGCGAGCGCGGCCGTCACGATCACGGTCGCCAAGGCTGCCGGCCAGGCCGTCCGCGGTGGGCAAGAGGCCCCCCGCCCGGCGCCGGCGCGCCGCGCAGCAGTGTCCCGTCCAAACCGGCGAATAGCAGCCCTCACTCGTCGTTCCCGAAGAGGAGTCTTGTGACCGCGCTCCGATGCGGCCCATTATCCGACCGGCGGCCCCCTGGTCAATGGCGCGGCCACCGCTTGCCCCGTTCGGCGACGCACATTTGCCCGGCTTGTGTTATGCTGTTGTCGGTCGGAGCGGCGAGCCAGCCGCGCTAGAATGCATCCGCGAGGTTCGATGTCGGCTGAGATTCGTCATCATTGCGGGCTGTTTGGGATCGTGAACCATCCCGAGGCTGTCGATCTAACCTACCTCGGTCTTTACGCCCAGCAGCACCGCGGACAGGAATCCGCGGGAATCTGCTCGGCGGACGGGGAGTCGATTCTCCGCCGCGCGGGCATGGGCTTGGTGACCGAGGCCATCCATCAGGACGACCTGCCGGAGCTGAGGAACCCGATCGCCATCGGGCACAACCGCTACTCCACCACCGGTTCCTGTCACGAAGCCAACGCCCAGCCGTTGCTGGTGAGCGCCGCGATCGGGCAGGTGGCGATCTGTCACAACGGGAACCTAGTCAACGCGGGCACGTTACGCCACGATTAC
>JAUWXH010000453.1 GCA_030616465.1 Planctomycetota bacterium
GCGCATATGACGTGATCGTGGGCAACACCTGCGGCTCGGTGCTCAGTGATTCCGCGACGCTAACGGTCGAGGACTGCTGCCCCGGCGACATCGACGGCGATGGAGACACCGACCAGGCAGACCTTGGTATCCTGCTGACCGCCTGGGACTCGCAGCCCGGCGACCCCAACTGGGACGAGCGGGCCGACCTGGATGGCAACGGCCACGTCGGGCACTCCGACCTGGGGATTCTCTTGACCGACTGGGAGTGTGGTGTCGAGCCGTAGGTGCGCTGATCGGGTGGAGGCGGCAATAAGCCGACGGCGGCCGGGTTCGGCCGATCAGCCACGATCCGGCTGCCCGCGCACGTTGCCGCCGGATTGTGTGCGGAGACGTCCGGATGGCGCGACGTGGGGGGATATGTGCGTGAAGGCAAAGTTGACTGGGTCGGCTGCGAACCGTTAAAGTGATTTCTTATCAACCTCGCTGTGGTTGGACCACCCATACGAGGGGAAGTCCGAGGTACTCGCTCTGGGAGAAAAGTTAATGCTGCAACATCTCAAGAGGATTCGCTCCCTCGCCGCAGTCTGGGCGCTGGCGGTCGCGGGCTTGGCGCTTGCGGGGGACGACAGCGTCAAGGCCAAGATCGCTGCCGCCGGCGACGCCGACAAGTACGACGCCGACTTGGTCGTCGTGCTCGACCACACCGACGTGACGGTCAAACCGAACGGGCTGGGCGTGGCGAAGTCGCACAAGGTGATCAAGGTGCTGCGTGACGGCGGCATTCGCAGCCAGGCGGTGCAGAAGCTCCCCTTCGATCCGGACACCAACCGGCTGGATCTGATCGCCGTCCGCGTCTACCGGGCCGACGGCGACGTGGAGGAGATCCCGGTCGAGACGAAGGTGCAGCAGCCGCAGCCGGTTTGGGGCATGTACTGGGGCGCTCAGCAATACGTCCTGGGCTTGCCGCGGCTGGCGGTGGGTGACGCGATCGAGACCATCACCGAGAAGACCGGTTTCAACGTGGCGTACCTGGCCGACGAGGGCTTCTCGGACCTGAACGCGAAGGGTGTGCCGCTCAAGCCGCCGGTGCCGGGCCATTGGCACGACGAGGTGCACTTCTGGTCGAGCGTGCCGATTATCGAGAAGCGATACACGGTCCGCGTCCCCAAGGACAAGCCGCTGCAATATGAGGTATATAACGGCGAAGTCCGCACGTCGGTGATGTTCGAGGGCGACCACATCGTCTACACGTTCGAGAAGAACGACATTGAGCCGTTCAAGAGCGAGCCCAGCATGGAGTCGGCACCGAACGTCGCCCCGAAGCTGCTGCTGGCGACGCTGCCCACCTGGACCGACAAGGGCCGCTGGCTCCACGGCGTGAGCGAGCCGCAACTAGAGGCCGACGACGCGATCCGGGCGAAGGTCGCGGAGATCATCAAGGATTGCAAGACCGACGAAGAGAAGTATACGGCGCTGGACCACTGGGTGGCCGAGAACATCCGTTACGCCGGCACCAGCCGCGGTATGTGCGAGGGCTACACCATTCACGACATCAAGGAGGTCTTCTACGACCGCTGCGGCGTGTGCAAGGACAAGGCCGGGATGCTGTGCGGCATGCTCCGCGTGGCCGGGTACGATTCCTACACCGTCATGACGATGGCCCGGCAGCGGGTCGATCGGATCCCGGCCGACCAGTTCAACCACTGCGTGACGTGCATCCGCTGGCCCGACGGCTCGCTGAAGCTGCTCGATCCGACCTGGATGCCCAAGAGCCGTGACAACTGGTCCAAGCTCGAGCCGTTACAGCACGTCGTCTATGGGATCCCCGAAGGCAAGGAGCTGTCGCGGTCGCCATACTTCCCGCCGGAAGAGTCTCAGGCTACCTGGCGGGCCCAAACCGCCATCAACAATGACAACCGGCTGACCGGCTCGCTCAGTTTCACGGCGGTCGGCGCTCCGGAGAACCGCCTGCGGCGTACGCTGGGCGGGATGCATCCGGATGACCGCGACCAGTTCTTCGACAGCACTTTCCAACGGCTCGCCCCCAACGCGCGGGCGACCAACGTCAAGTGCATGGACGCCGTTGATTTCTCCGGGCCCCTCAAGATCACTTGCGGCTTCGAGGCCGACAACTACGCGCTCGGCACCGGCAATCGGCGTTATCTGGCGCTGCCGATGATGCAGACCGTCTTGGGCGACCGCGCCCTGTACGACCTGTTCGACAAGACGTCGCTCGATGAGCGCAAATACGGCATCAAACTGCTGGCGACGCGACTGGGCCGGTTCGAGGAAACTCTCCATCTGCCGAGCGACTGGAAGGTCGTCCAGAAGCCCGAGCCGGTGGACATTGACGGCCCGTCGGCCGGGCTGCACTTTGATATCGAGGCGACGCCGGGGCAGATCCGCTATACCTGCGACCTGGTCGTCAAGCGGTGGACCATCCCGCCGGACGAGTATGCCAATTTCAAGGAAGTAATCGAGAAGTTCGAGGAACTGACCGGCCGCGTGATCACCTGCGAGTTGGAGGGCACCCATGCACAGCGCTGATTTCATACGGACAATCGGAAGACCGGTGACGCGCGTCCTGCTCGTTGTCGTGGGCATCGCCTGCGTTACGCCTCTCTATGCCGACCCGCCCGACGCGGTGATCGAGCTCTGGGAGCAGCACTGGACGCTGCACGCGGACGGCTCGACCGTCTATCACGA
>JAUWXH010000569.1 GCA_030616465.1 Planctomycetota bacterium
GGGAGCATAGTTCGTAACGTTGTCCTTCTTGCACGCCGTAACCGAGCGGAACACGCAGTCGCATGCCGCTCACCGAGCGATCAATGCAGCGACAGCGCAGCACGGTTGTGCCTTGGGGATCGACCATCCACAGGTTGGCAAACGCCGACTCGCGCGGCTCCGAGCGGCGCTCCACGGCCGGGGGCAAGACTGGCGTGGCGTGTTCCGTCATGCCGGCTGCGTGTCCACTCATCGGCGAAACCTCCGTTCGGGACCGGCGTCCCTATGTCCTTGCCCCATTCGGCACCACGCCGGGCCAACCCTAGCGCGGCTCGTCCAACCCGAACTCCCGCAGCCAGCGCTCGGTTGCGTCGGGCTCGAGGCCGCGGCCCTTTTCGGGCGGCTCCAGCGGCCTGACTACGGGGCGCGACAGGTCGCGCTTAAGCGTGCTCCAGAACACGTCGGAGCGGATCGCCCGCGCCCGCCGCCGCTTGGCCGCTCGCGCGATCTCCCGGTCGGACGAGACCACCAGCAGCCGGCGCGCTGCCGAATCCCTTTCGAGTATCTCTATCAGCCGGGCGTCGGCACTGACGCCGCCGCCGCTGTAATCGACCGCGATATCCGGGTCGCCGATCTGCCGGGCTAGGCCCGGCGTCGGCGCGGGTCCGTCGAAGACGACATGCACCTTTTCGCCACGCCGACGCGCCCAGCGCCCCAGCATCTCACAAAGCTTCGAGCGCCCCATGGGCCGCTCGGGATCTTCTACATCGCGCGCGGCGAAGAGCAGGTTGTTCCCGTCGATAAGAGTCGGCATATCCTGCTCTTAGACCTAAAGCTTAACCGACCGCGCGCAATTCGTCAAGCGAAAAACCGCCGCCTGCGCCGGTTGAACGACGCCGCAACCGAAACACCCGTCCTCAACCTCGCCCGACAACAGGCTTGATGGCTCTGCTCGTTCGTGCGCACGTGGGCGCAAGCTTCGCAGAACCCTGCGAGCGGTGCGTCACCGCCCATTGAAGGCCTCTTATCCGGCAATTCGCCGCTTACCAGTCACCCGCGGCTGGATACTTTGTCAATGTAGTTTTGTGTACCACCGGGCCCCGGCGCCATGAGCGAAGGAAAACTTGGCCGACGGTCAGTGTGCTGGAGCCGTGCTCCGCCGCCGCCGGTCAGTCGGACCTGCGTCCCCGGGCGTCCACCGCGATGCCGGCGAGCCGGCCGAAAGCTGCTGCGGCCATTGACTCCGGGTGCGGGTTGCCGTATACTCATCGTAGCACGTTCGTCTCATGTCTGACGGGCGGCGGTGCGCGCGAGGCATTCGGTTGTGGCGAACCGAAAGGAGCAGATCACATGCGCGCTCACATCCCAATTGTCACGCTCGTGCTGTTGCTCACGCCCGCGGTCGTACCCGGGCTGACGGCAGCGGTCGCCTACGCCGAGGTGATCACCGTCTGCTGGGATGGCAGCGGGGACTACCTCACCATTCAGGAGGGCATCGACGGCGCCTCGGACGGCGACGA
>JAUWXH010000226.1 GCA_030616465.1 Planctomycetota bacterium
CAGAACCTCCGGCGAGAAGTAGGCGATCAAGGCGGCCACGAGCAGCCACACCAGGTGAATCGGGGGTCGTTGGCGGCGAAAATAGAGGTTGAACACGTGGGGGTAGTCGAGTCGGCTGACCATCAGTATCCCGAGCGCGAAAGCGATCGGCGCCGCGGCCCAGCGGATGACACCCGTCCAGTACGCGGCGGTCGCGATGAGCCCCGAGCGGGCCAGGTCTTCGTGGAGAACGAGCAGGGCGACCAGCGCCGCGGCGGCACCGGGCACCGGCAGACCGCTGAACCGGTTCTGGGCGGATTCATCCTTGACGTTCTCCGCGTTGTAGCGCGCCAGCCGGATCGCCGCGCAGCCCACATAGACCAGCGCGCAGAGCATCCCCAGCCGCCACTGCAACTTGGAGACCGCCACCTCACCGCCGTCGGGCGGAACCGCCAGCCGCAGCAGCAGCGTAATGAACAACATGGCCGGCGCGGCCCCGAAGCTGACGACGTCGGCCATCGAGTCCAACTGCGCCCCGAACTCGCTGGTTCGCCGGACCATGCGGGCCAGCCGCCCGTCCAGGGCATCAAACACCATGGCCAGCACGACCAGGTACGCGCCCGCGGAAACGTAGGTCGGGAAGAGTTCCGCCAGCCGCGGATGCGTGCTCCTCGGGGCCCCGGCGAAGTAAACGTCGCGGATCTCCAGCAGGCAGCAGAGAATCGCCAGCAGCCCGCACGATAGGTTCCCCAGCGTGGCCGCACTGGGCAGTAGGCTGATCGCGCGCAGTCGGCCGCGCGGCGCGACTTCGCCATTGTCGAAATCCAAGCGGTCGCGGGTCGTCGGGTCCACGGCGGTTCCTATTCCTCGCGCAATGTCGCCAGCACCGTCACGCCGGCCTTCACATGGTCGCCCACGTGCACGGCAAGCTGCCAGCGCGGATCCTCGCCAACGCATAGCTCGGTACGCGAGCCGAACTTGATCATACCGAAGCGTTCTCCGGTGGCCAGGTGGTCGCCGGGCTCGGCCGCACAGACGATCCGGCGGGCCAACACACCGGCGATCTGACGGACGAGGACCGGCCCGGGGATCGGCGGCTGCGGCTCGATGGTCACAAGGTTGTTCTCATTACGATCGGTCGATTCGGCTTTCAAGGCGTTGAGGAATTCACCCGGGCGGTATGTCACGTCCGTCACACGCCCGGCGCACGGGCTGCGATTGATATGAGCGTCCAGGACGCTCAGGAAAATCACGACCCGCAGCAGCGGGCCACGCTCGTCCGCCACGCTGTAATGCCTGGTGATCTCCGTGATGCGACCATCGGCCGGGGCCACGAGCACGTTGTCGCGCCGGGGCACACGCCGGGGCGGGTCGCGGTAGAAGGCCAGGAATGCCAGGGCCAGGGCGGCCGGCAGCAGCGCCCAGAGTTTCAAGTAGTACGCTGCAATAGCCGTCACCCCGCCGCCCACCAGGATGATCAGCGCGATTTCAAGCCGAGCGTACCGTGACACCGGGCAACCCTCTATGCGCTCCCGTCCAGCAACTCATCGAGCAGCTTGGCGACGCCGCAATCGTCGTTGCTGCCCGTGATCCGCCGGGCAACGCCCTTGACCGCCGGGCTCGCGTTGGCCACGGCGACGCCCAGCCCGGCCCGGCGAACCATCTCGACGTCATTCACGTCGTCGCCGACGGCAACCGTATGGCGTGGATCGATCTGCCACCGGCGGCAGAGCTTCTCGACACCGTTCCACTTGTCCACCGACCGGGCGAACGCTTCGATAATCATGGTGTCCGAGGTCGGCACTCGCAGGAAGTTGTGCGTCAGGCGATCCTTGAAGGCCGGCCCGAACTCGGCGGATACCTCCGCCAGCACCGCGGCCTCGTCCACAATCGTGATCCGCACCGGGGCAATCCCCTCGTCCGGGATGCGGTCGATCCCCCGCACCTCGCACGGCGTCCGCGCCACCCACCGGTCGTACTTGGCGTGCCGACGCGGACCGGCAATGTCATACCCGTCGAATCCGGCCTCGTCCGGATCATACAGCCACAGCACCGCGTAGCCACGCCGCTGAAACCACTCAGTGGCCGCGTGGGCGTCCTCACGCGGGATGGACGTGCGCGTGATGGTTTTGCTGGTCGCCACATCGGTCAGGATGGCACCGCCGGCGGTGACGCTCGCATCCAGGTCCAAGCCGATCTCGTCCAGGATCGGTCGGGTCTCGGTGAAGCTACGCCCGGTGCACAGGACGATCTTGATCCCGGCCTGGTGGGCGCGGTGCAGGGCCTCTCGGTTGCGGACCGGCACGCGGTGGGCTGAATCCAGCAGCGTCCCGTCCAGATCAACCGCCAATAGCTTGAATGAGGATGCGCCGTCCACCGCAAAACCCTCGTGCAACGTTACCCACCTGTCGGGCACAACCGGTATTCTACGCGTGAGTGCTCCAGTGCCTAGCCCGGGCGTCCTGACCGCCGGTGCGCATCGGGGTCCCAGCCGACGGGCGAGATGCTCGCCTTGCCGGCGCTGTCGGAGTTTCGATGATTCAACTGGCCTCGGGCCGGGCCAAACGCTACGCTTTATGTAGCAGCACTGGCCAGCTTGTTGATTCGTCCGAGCGCTACCGGGCAGAAGCCGCCTCGGCCGCCGGCAGGCGAGGCTGCCCGGCTATCATCGTCATGGAGGCCTTCAGCACATGAGGCGTGTGGCCGTCATCGGGTCGCCCGAGAAACCCTCCGCCGCCGAGACGCTCGAGCGGACCAAACGCTGGCTCGCCAATCGGGCCGAGGTCGTCTTCGCCGATCTGACCTACGATAGCAATCGGGCCCTGGCGGAGAAGCCCGACCTGTTGATCGTCCTGGGGGGCGACGGAACCATGATCGCGGCAGTCCACAACTTGCGTGAACAGCAGTTGCCGATCGTCGGCGTAAACCTGGGGAAGTTGGGTTTCCTGGCCGAATTCACCATCGAACAGCTCGAGCAAGAGGGGGGCTTCCTGTTCGCCGGGGAGCTGCCGCTCACGCGTCGGGTCATGCTCGACGTAGCCCTGCAAGACACGGCCGGCACGACCTTCCACACTCCGGCCGTCAACGACTGCGTGGTGTTGGCCGGACCGCCGTTCCGCATGATCCACATGACCGTCGAGGCGGACGGCGACGAGGTCGCCCAGCTCCGCGGCGACGGGCTGATCATCGCCACCGCTTCCGGCTCGACGGCCCACAACCTCTCGGCCGGCGGCCCCATCCTGGCACCGACCGCCGAGTCCTTCATCCTCACACCCATCTGCCCGCACACCTTGACTAACCGCCCGCTGGTCATGGACGCCCGTAGCCGAATCGTCGTACGCGTCACCCAGGCCAACCCGGGAACCACCGTGGCCATCGACGGACAGACCTCGCGCCTGTTTCACAGCAGCGATCGCATCGAGATCTCCCGCTACGCCGCCGACTTTCTCTTGGTGCGCAATCCCAAGGACTCGGCCTGGAGCGCCCTGCGCCGAAAGCTGATGTGGGGCGAAGGGCCCAACATGCAATAGCGCCGTCGGCGCCGAAGGACGACGGCCAGGGCGGGTTCACGGACTACCAGAAGCTCGCGCTGCGCGAGTTCCGCTACCACCCGAACCCGCGCGGGCGGTTCATGGCTCGTGATCTGGACCCCAACGATCCGCAGGGTAAGTGGAGCACCGTTGGGGCGGAGCACTGGACCGATTATGATATTCCCATGCCGAACGGCGACTTCGACGTGACCTTCGACCTCCAGGGCGACCCGGTCGAGAGCCAGCAGATGCGCTACCTGGAGGGCTTCGACCTGCCGGCGCAGCAAACGGTGAGCACCGGCGCGACGCGCTACCTCCACGGCGACCTGATCCGCTCCACCGTCATGACGACCAATGACTCTGGGGCCTCCGTGGCCTCTGTGGCGTACACCGCCTTCGGCGAGCTCATCGGAAGCGCGCCGGAGACGCGCTATCAATACGCCGGCGGCTGGGGATACGAGGCTGACCTGCTCGTGCTGAACGGTGCCCCCGGCACCACCCCGATCACGCTCCAACACGTCGGCTTCCGCTGGTACGACCCGTCCCTCGGGCGCTTCATCCAACGCGACCCGATCGGCCTGGCTGGGGGGTTGAACGTCTACGCCTACGTCACAAACAATCCACTCATTGCCGTCGATCCCTCGGCATTGGGGTCTGACTTCATACTGACAGGCGCACCGCCACCGCCATGGATAAACTGGCCCAAGGTCTTCATTTGGGTAACCGGTGGGCGCCATTGCTGGCTCGATGACCCTGTGAAGGTCAGGAAGGCACAAAAGATAGCTGCAGACGTCGCGCTGGTGTGCATCCTTGGGGCTGGCAGCCCATATGTCGGCATAGCAGTCGGAATCGGAGTAGTGATTTATTAGTTTCCGCGCTGAGTTGCCTGAGATGCCACTCGATCCACCAGAGTCCGAGGACCCATGCGTCAGGTGTCCGGAGTGCGAGTCGCTCGAGCTAGTCCGGGTTCTTTCGACCCCGATTTCGCTCGGCCGGACGAAAGCGCGATGCCTGACTTGCGGGCGACGGTTCCAGATACCGCGCTCAGCCTATATCGACTTGCGCAAACCACAACTTGGAGAGCCCTGGGAGAGGTGGAGCGATCGGCTGTATTACATGTACGACTCGAAGATGACGGTCGTACACGTAATTGTGACCCTGTCCGGAGGTTTGATTGGCACGGTAGTTGCTATTTGGTCCGGGGTCGCGATCGTCGCCCTGCTCGCAGTCTTCGCGGCGTGGTGGG
>JAUWXH010000219.1 GCA_030616465.1 Planctomycetota bacterium
CGTTTTGCGGGCCGGGTACGTCTATCACGAGAACCCGATCCCGGCGGCGACGCTCTTTCCGAACCTCGCCGGTACACTCGAACACGCAGTTTCCATTGGGTACGGCCACAAGTGGGAACGGTGGGGATTGGACATGGCGTACCAGTATTCATGGGGCCCGACCAGTTACGTCTCGCATAGCCGGATTATTGGCGGCGACTACGACCACAGCTCCGTGAAGGCACAAGCGCACTGGTTTTTCCTGAGCTTTTCCTACAGCCTATGAAGTGCCGCGGCGATTCTACCGACCGAGCGCGCGGTCGTTCTCCCGGCCCGCTCATGTGTATGTTGGTAGATGCTATCCCTGCATTAGGCCCCGCTGTGGGCCACCGAGCTGCCCTTAGCCCGGTCCTGCTCGGGTCAAAGTAGTGTGGCACATTCCCCAACGGTGATGGTTCGGCGGTTGTGTGGCGGCAGCGGCACTCGTCGGATGTTCCCTGCACCACCGGCAGCCCCCCTTCAAGCCGCCTCCGCGAATCTCGCGGAGTGCGTTCGGCGTGCGGAGGCCGGCGATCCTCCGGGAGCGGTTCAGGCGGGTGCCGGACATCGTGGAGCCAGATGACCTCACCGTTGGTGGAATACCAGAACGGCACCCGGAAGCCATCGAAATCGAATGGGCCGCCCGATACGCCGCGTGAGTACCGCTCTAGCGCGCGGGCGAAAAGGGCGAACAAAAACGTGGACGTGAGCCCGCGCGACTTATGAACGCCGGGGCTGGCGAAAACGCTATGGAAATAGGGGGTTCAGCATACGGGGCGCGCCGCAAGTGGCGGTTTTTTCTCCGGTCGGCGGACATGAAGATTGAGAGAAATTCGCGAACGGAGTCGGCCTTCCTGGGCCGTGAGCGGGGGTCGAGGGGCGCTTCGGGGCGCCCTGGAATCGGGCGGTTCGAGCGCCTTGCAAGATCCGTGCCGGGCGGGGTGCCGAGGCCACCCGGCGGGCCTCCGGGAGCGCGCACGGAACGCATACCCGGCCCCGCCGAGTTGAATGAAATTTAACGTCCGGTAACCTAGAGGTGGGACCGTAGCTGGCCGTGGTCCGTCGAAAGCGTTCGACCGAGCCGCGAAGCACCGTCAAGGCTCCGTCGAACGGCTGGGGCGTCGCGAGCCATCTGGGCGGTTCGGCTCGCCGCCTTTGGCGTTGGTGGATCGGCTCCGGCGTCGCGACGAGAGCCCTATTGCCGGCGCCGCTTGGGCGGTGTCGAGCCGGAGCGCTGCAGGGGTAAAGGGCTGCCAAGCCCGGCCCGTTCCAGAAAGATGACAACCGCGTCCAACGTGCTCGGCTCTGGTCGCGCGTCGGCTATTAATGCCGACACGCGCTTAGCCAACTCATGGATTGTGTTAATAACGAGCGGCACCGGGGGCGCTGGACACGGTTCGTGCCGAGGGGGCTCGGGGTATACGACATCACTGATGTACTGGCGGGGCGCGTCCCTCAGGTCGGGAGGTGCCGATAATGAGGGAATGCTGCTGGGAGCGGCGATCGCCAAACGGTGCGCGAGCTGGTAAGCGCGAACACCCTGGACCAGGGTCCGGGGCACGCCGTCGAATCCGTATTTCTGCTCGTCCCCACGCTCCGAGAAGTGGCAAGCGGTCAAGTGTGTAGCGAAGTCGAGAGTCCAAGACGACACCGGTCCGATGAGTTCCTCGACAGCACCACACTCGTAAAGCAGCCAAGATTCGAAGCGATCGACGATGTCGTGCCATGGGGTGCGGGCGTTTGCACTGGCCTGCGCGCGAACACGGTCAGCGAAGTCCAGGTGGCCGGCCCAAAAGAGCCTGAGATCATCGACGCCGGAGCGATCGGGGTACGCAGGGCTCGCCGCTGAAAAGACGAACCATCGGCTCATGCTGCGCGCCGCGTCTTCCCATTCCAAGGGGATGCCCACAGACCTAGCTTGGCGAGCCAGCAGCTTGTCAAGGCGTTGTTCAACGGACTTCCGCTTGTCCGGCGGAACGCAGCGGTCGATCGGCGTCGGGATCTCGCGGCCTTCGGCCCTCCAAGTTTCGAGTTCGCTGCGTAGTCGATCGCGCTGCGCGGGTGCCGCCTCGGTCAGCAAATCGCGAACGTCAACGCCGTACAGCCCCGCCAGCGTAAGGAGCTTGGGCAGGGAGACTGATCGGGCTCGCCCGGCTTCGAGCTGGGAGAGGTACGGGTGCGAAATGCGACCGGCAGTGTCCACAGCGATTCCGCGGGAAGCCGCGGCCACCTGCTTGAGAGATAGGCCGCGCGTGGTGCGGAGTTCCCGCAGAGCGATGCCGAAGTCACGATGCTGTCGGGATTTAGGCACTTGCGGCCACTCCGGTAGAGTGCAATATGCCGCGGATCGCCGTGACGGCAACCCGGGAACGGCGAAGAGAAAACTCGGGTGGGAGGTTGACGCCAAACCCCATATGGGGTCAGTGAAGTGGCATGCTGCAGTTTGATACATTCACCTTCAAGCCTGGTTAGAGAGCGTTCGGTTGCGGCGGCGCTTAACGACGCGGGAGTCGGCGAGCCGGGCCGGGTGCCATCTCCGCACGTTGTGGACGGCGCGTAGGGGTCGCCCGGTCGGTCTGAAGACCGCGAAGGCGCTCGCACGGGCGTTGGGCGTTTCGC
This sequence comes from Planctomycetota bacterium, assembly GCA_030616465.1. GTDB lineage: Bacteria > Planctomycetota > Phycisphaerae > UBA1845 > Fen-1342 > JAUWXH01. The sequence continues at coordinate 2,638 of JAUWXH010000219.1, forward strand.
TCTCGTCGTTGTTGGCACGACCGGCAGACGAATCTGCGGGCGGCAAGGGTCGCGGTGGGGGCAAGCTGGACACGGTGCTGGACAAGATCGGGATCGATCAGGGTCGCACAGACGCGGCATGACGAGAGGACGTTCTATGGATACTGACGCGAGGGAAGCGACGGAGAGCTTGGCGAAGCCCGACGCCGGGCTGAGCGCGGACATCGAACAGCTGCTGGCCGAGTGGCCAGGCATGGCCGTCGAGACGGTTCAACAGCTCGCGCCTCTCATTCGCACTGCGGGGGACGCAAACGCGGCTCTACGCCATGCGTATTGTGTGCTGTTCTCGTGGATCCCCGAGAACGAGCGACCACGATTCGACAGACTGTCGGAGATCATCGCGCGCGGCTGGGACGATCCAGAGGCGGGCGCGGTCATGATCGCGCAGGCCCAGCCAATCACGGCCAGGCTGGGGCGGACAGCGAAGCAGATGGAGAAACCAACAACGCCGCTACCAGACATTGCGGAGTTCGGTCAGGCTGCATTGTTGCTCGGCGTGCCGGCCTTGGCCCTGGCCCGGCGGGCGTGTGAGTTGAGCGGAGCCAGGCCCAAGAATCCGGCATTCAGCGATATCGATTCCGTTGGGACTGAGACGCCACAGACGACGGCATTATAAGAGACGCGTGGACGTGTCCTACACGCCACGACAACCTGAGCACAAGGCGTTGACGTCAGAGCGGGCGCGCGCGGCGCTCGGGCGGCAGATCCGGCAGCTTCGCGAGCTTCGGAAGCGGAGCGCGTCCACGCTGGCCGGGCAGGTCGGGGCGAGTGCGGCTCTGATGCACAGAATGCAGAGGGGCCAACGCCTGCCGGCGCCGTTGCTGATCGTGAAGATCGCTCGCGCGTTGCAGGCCGAGCCGGGCGTAGCGGCCGAGTGGCTGTGGCTGCTGCATCCGGTGTTGAGAGTCCAGGTGGGGCGGGGGCTGGCCGTGTGGGCAGAGACGCCAATGCCAGACGGTCGAACCGTGGCCGACGCGTTGAAGGCTGCTGACGGCAAGCGCGGCCGCCGCGGGCCGCGGATCGATCCGCGTGGGTTTTCCCGAGCTCTAGAGTTGCAGCTTGGGCCGAAAGCATTCTCCGCATCGCGGGCTTGGCGCGTCGTTCGGTTCGAGGCCCGGCAGCGATGTAATCGGTGGGCATGGGAAGGGTGTGTGCGCACGTTCCGCAGAATCATGCAGCGATTCTTCCTGGACTTCCCAGAGCTCAATCGGACTGCCTGAAGGGCAGGCAATGGAATCGGTGGGGAGAGCCAACCGGACAGACACAGCGGCTGCTATGCCAGCGGCTGGGGCACCGCGTCCCACAGCCAAGCCCTACAGCCCGCAACACTTTGGGAGAGCGTTCGGCCGCCGGAAGGCTGGCAGAAACCGGCGCCCGGAATGGACCAGGGAACTGCCAGACGAGCAAAAAGAGCTTCGGTCGGACGGCTGGCACCTGTGCGGCGAGCCGGAGCTGCCGGCGAACAGTGTGGCACCGGGAATGAGCGTTGCGGAGTTCTGCCAGGTTCAGGGCGTCTTCACGCCGCCGAAGGGTTGGCGGGGTTACGACGAACGTCAGGGTCAGACGTGGTTGAGATATGTCGCGCGCGAGCTGTGGTTCCGTCAGTTCTGCGAGGTCCGACCGGATCTGCCGCGCTCGGCGCCGCAAACCTATGCGGCCTACGCGGAGCACGATGCGGATTGGCTGGCGCGCGAAAGGCTGACGGCGACAAAGACCCGTGTGTGCAAAGCGCGGCAGGTACTCTGCGAGCGGCGTGAGATCCCGAAACGCGGCAAGCCGAAAGGCTCGGGCTGCAAGGAATGGCACCCGCGGGTGGAGGAGCTGTTCGACAAGCTCTACAGGAATCAGGATCGGCGTGTGCGACGGACGTGCTCACGACGATCAGGGCCTTTGCGTACAAGGAAGGTTTCCCGGCGCCGACTATGAACGCCGGTTGAAAAGTGCAGCGCTTGGGGGGTTGCCGAAGGTCGGTTGAAAAGTGCAGCGCCCTGGCTGACCGGCCGGGTGGCGGCGACGATGTTGGGCTCCGATGGGGCCGGGTGCTGAGCCGGGATTGGGTCAGCACGCCGGTCTCCGGTGGGGTCACGTCGAAGCGGCCATGCGGCGAGGTCCCCGAGGGTGTATACCGACATGCAACTTTGGACCGAGATTCGACGACGCGTACTGGCGGAAGGAC
>JAUWXH010000056.1 GCA_030616465.1 Planctomycetota bacterium
GGGTTATGGAGTCGAGGAGGACTACAACGTCTCGTCCGAATTCGCTCAGACGCTTGGCCTTTTCGATGACCATCTCGGCGACCTGGACGTGTCGGCTGGCGGGCTCGTCGAAGGTGGAGCTGATGACCTCGGCCTTGGTGGACCGCTGCATTTCGGTGACCTCTTCGGGCCGCTCGTCGATCAGCAGGATGATCACCTTGGTGTCGGGGTGATTGTCGGTGATGGCGTTCGCCATTTTCCGCAACAGGACGGTTTTGCCCGTGCGCGGCGGGGCGACGATCAACATGCGCTGGCCTTTGCCGATCGGCGTGACCAGATCGACGATGCGCATATTGATCTCTTCCTTGGTCGTCTCGAGGAAGAACCGGTCGTCCGGGTGCAGCGGGGTGAGGTCCTGGAAGTTGGCCTTCTCCGTAACCGCCTCGGGGTTCTCATAGTTGATGGCTTCCACCCGCAGCAGGGCGAAGTAGCGTTCGGACTCCTTGGGCGGACGGATTTGGCCGGCAACGATGTGCCCGTTGCGCAGGCCGAAACGGCGAATCTGCGAAGGGCTGACGTAAATGTCGTCGGGGCACGGCAGATAGTTGTATTCCGGGCTGCGCAGGAACCCGAAGCTGTCGGGCAAGACCTCCAGCACCCCCTCGCCGTACAAGAGCCCATCGTGGCTGATCCGCCGCTTGAGAATCTGGAAAATCAGATCCTGCTTGGGCAGGCCGACGTAGTCTTCGATGCCCTCAGTCTTGGCGACGTCGTGCAGCTCGGCGACGGTCATCTTCTGCAAATCGGTGATATGCAGCTCGCCGCGCTTGACGCGCTCATACTTCTCGTGCGTCTCTCTGTCGATGGGCGAGGTGTCGTCGGGTTCGGGGCGCCTGCGGCGGCCGCCCTTCTTTTTGGGCTTCTCCTCGGCCACAGCGGTTTTGGCCGGGGCGTCCTTGGCGGCGGTCTCTTCGTCCGCGTCGGTTTCGACGAACTTCGAGGCCGACTCGTCCTCTTGCTCGGCTTCTTCGGTCTGCGTCAAGACGCTTTCGCCGTCCTCTGGGATGCTTTCGATGACGTCTTCGAGCTTTTTCTTACGCGAGCGCGTTGTTGTCTTGGCCATGGGTCAAGCTCCAGAACCTAACACTGGATGAGCCCGGAGGGTCGTACGGGGGTGATACAGACTACACGAAGGGATCACCGGGCCGACGACGGCCGGGAAACGACTTTTCCAAAGATGTCGGCGACCTGCGGGCGCAGCTGCCCGAGGGGGCCGTCATTGTTGATCACGAAGTCGGACCTCGAACGCTTGGCGGCCAGCGGCTTTTGACACCGTTGCCGCCGGTCCAGCTCATCCCGACCCCAGTTACGCTCCCGCTGCAATCGCTGCAATCGTCGTGTCTCGCTGGCTTCCACGAAGACGATGCTGTTGCAAAGACGATCGAGGTTGCTCTCGAACAGGAGCGGGGAGTCTAGAATGATGGCTTCGACCGCTGGGTCTTCATCACCTCGTTTAATCATATCCTCTCGCAGCCGGGCGATCAAGGGGTGTACCAGCGATTCCAGCCGCCGTTTCTCATCCGGATTCGAGAAAACAATCTCGGCGATCCGGCGGTGGTCGGGTCGTCCGTCGGCGGCAACCACCCGATCACCCCACCAGTCTTGCAGGGTCTGCAACACGTCGGGCCGGCGTAAGACCTCATGGTTCAGGCGATCCGAGTCGATGACCAGGCAGCCGAGGCGTTCGAACTCCTTGGCCACTATGGACTTGCCGGCTCCGACACCGCCGCACAGACCGACGATCGGCTTCCTGCGGCTCATGGAATCCGTCCCGGGGTTGAGGCCCGGCGGTTGCGCATATGCCCGACAAAGGGAACCAAGGCGCGGGAACCACGCCGTGCTCGACCCCGTCGGCATCACGCATTTCGACCAGAAATCTCCCCGGCAGGCGGGGTCTTGGGCGGACTATGCCACAATCGGGCCGGCTTGTCAATCCCATTCGTTCGAGTAAAGTGTCGCCAAATCGGATTGGCCGGGAAGGGGCGCACCCTGAGAGTGTAGCAAGCATGACTCGACCCGTTCGCGTGCTCATCTCCAAAATCGGACTCGACGGCCACGACCGCGGGGCCAAGCTGATCGTCCGCAATCTACGTGACGCGGGCATGGAGGTCATCTACACCGGCCTCTGGCAGACGCCCGCCTCGACCGTCCAAGCGGCCGTGCAGGAAGACGTGGACGTGGTCGGGGTCAGCCTGCTGTCGGCAGCCCATATGACCATCATGCCCGAGGTGCAGCGGCTGTGCCGAGAAGCGGGCATCGGCGACACGCCCGTCATCGTGGGCGGCATCATCCCCGAACAGGACCAGCAACCGCTGCGCGACATGGGCCTGGGCGGGGTTTTCAACCCGGGCACGCCCATGAGTACCATTATCGACGCCATTCGGGGTCTGGCTGAACAGCGACGGGCCGAACTCGAGGCTGCCGAGGACAAGCCCGACATCAATACGGCCACCGGGCTGGCGCGGGCGATCACGTGGGCGGTGGAAGGTCGCCGGGCCGCGCTGGGCACACTGCCGCAGTCCGGACCGGGGACCGTGCGTATCGGCGTGACCGGCTCGCCGGGAGTGGGCAAGAGCACCTTCATCGGGAAGCTGGCCCGAGCATTGCGGGAGCGTGGGCGGCGGATCGCCGTCATCGCCGTGGACCCCACCAGTCCCATTACCGGGGGCTCGGTGCTGGGCGATCGGCTGCGCATGATGGGCCCGCAACCGGACGACGGTTTGTTTGTGCGGAGCTTATCGTCCGGCGGTCTGGCCGGCGGCCTGGCCCCCTACTGCGCGGACGTCGCCGGGCTGATGATGGCCGCCGGCTACGAAATCCTGCTCATCGAGACGGTGGGCGCCGGTCAGAACGACACCGCGGTGCGCGACGTCGCCGCCGAGGTGCTGCTGCTACTGATGCCGGCGGCGGGCGACACGGTTCAGTTCAGCAAGGCGGGCGTGCTCGAGATCGCGACGGGCTTTGTGGTGAACAAGGCGGACCTGCCCGGCAGCGATCAGACCATGCGCGACCTCCACGACAGCCTGGAAGACCAGCGGCCGGTTTGGCCGGTCAGCTCGCTGCGTGGGGAGGGCTTCGATCCGCTGTGCGCGTGGATCGAAGAGAGAATAGCCAATAGCAAATAGCGAATGACGAATTGCTCACGAGCCGGTCCGCCGGCGTGTGGACCGGCCGCTACGTTTAGTCGGCGCGTTCGTCGAGCCAGGCAAAACAGAGGGGGGTAGCGATGGCCTGGGGGGCGATCCGCCGGTGGTGCCCACGGCTTGCGGTTCCGGTCTTGCTGGCCGTGCGGGCGGTGTTGGCGATCACCGCGCTGCTGGGGGACAGCATCACGTTCGAGGGGACAAGGGGTCAGGAACCTTTTGCCTGAAAGACCCGAAGGCTGCTGCGCAAAAAAGGTTCCTGACCCCTTTTCCCCCCCCAAGCCGTGACGGCGACGGGCCGGGATCGCACGTTTGAAGTGGAATGCGTGTTTACTCTCCGACGTCGCCCTCGGGAACGAAGCGCAGGTGGGGCTCGCCGCGGCCGGGCGTGACGATCTCTTCGAGGATCTCGCGGACGGCACGGCGCTGGCCGGGCCACATGAAGGTCTCCAGGGCCTGTTCGGCCGGCTCCCAGCGGAAATCGGTGTGCTCGTCGGACAAGACGATGTAGGCGTCGGGCGCGATCTCGGCTGCAAAGCACGGACATATCAGGATGCGATCCTCCGTCGCCAGGTAGAAGGTGTTGACGAACTCGATCTGCCAGAAGCCCAGCGGGGTCAGGCCGGTCTCCTCCTTCAACTCGCGGAGGGCGGCCTGCCAGGCGGTCTCGCCGGCTTCAATCCGGCCGTGGACGGCCTGCCAGGTTCCGCCCAGGCGGACGCCGGCGACGCGCTTCAGCAGCAGGAACTCCACGCCCTTTTCGACGCGACGAAACGGGTAGACATCGATGACGTTGGAAACGACCTCAGGCATGGCGGCATTGTAGCGAGTTTGCGGGGGGTCGCTCATGTAACCCGCTGGCCGGCGACCCAGACGGCGCTGGGCGGCGCGGGGCGGGCGATCAGTGCCGCGACCGGGTCCCGTTCGTCAGGCGCGCCGGGGAAAGCCGCCAAGTCAGCCTGCTTGCCCACTTCGAGTGAACCGATCTGGTCGGCGAGCCCCAAGGCCCACGCACCATCGAGCGTGACCATTCGCAGCAGCTCGTGCGGCGACGGGGGATCGGGCACGCGCGTGTAAACGTGATGCGCTTCATCCAGCACGGACAGGCTCTCGTTGCTGGCCAGGCTGTCGGTTCCCAGCGTCACCGGCACGCCGGCCCTGCGCAGCCGCGGAAGCGGGTGCGGCGGGTGGCCGAAGAAGTGGTGCGCACGGGGGCAATAGACCACGGTGTGTCCGGCGGCGGCGAGACGTTCAAGCTCACGGTCGTCGATGTAGTTGACGTGGGCCAAAGCACCGGGCTTGGCGCCTTCGCAGCAGCGATCGAGAAACTCCATGGGCGGCAGGCGCGGGGACGTGATCCCGTGCCGCCACAGCAGGACACGCAGGAAGAACGGCAGCCGCTTCGGCCCTTCGCGCAGGAAGGCGACCTCTTCGGAGCTTTCAGCCCAATGGGTACACCACGGACGCCCGAGCTCGCAGGCCAGGCTCAGCGCGGCCTGAATGTACGGCGCGGGGACGGTGTAGGGGGCGTGCGGCGAGATGCCGACGGTCAGCAGGGGGTCCTCCTCGACCGCGGCGACGGCCGAGCGGAGCTCGTCCGGGTCGCGTGGGGGTTGACCGGCGAGCGTGAGCAGCTCGACGAAGCAAACCTTTCGAATGGGGACGTTCTTGAGCGGCCGCCAAGCGACGTTTTCCCGAGAAATGTCGCCGACGCAGGTAACGCCGGCCTGCAATGACTGCCAGGCCCCATCGCTGGCCGCCTGCCGCTCGCGTTGCGCGCGGCCGGGCTTACCACGAAGCCGCACCAAGTGCTCCAACCAGACCCAGAGGGGTGCCGGATCGAGCCGGCCGGCGTAGCAACCCAGCTCGAGGTGGGTGTGCGGATTCACCAGGCCGGGCACCAGCACAACGTCGCCCAGGTCCGCGACGGCCGGCGGGGGGAGACTGCGTTGGTCGATCGGACCGAGGGCGACGATCCGATCGCCCTCGACCTCGACATAGCCGTGGCGGACGGGGGGCGTGGTTACAGGCACGACCCAGGCGGCTTTGAGAATCACGACGCAACACTGCTGTTGGAGTGAGCCTCAGAGGGCACATGGTTGAACCAGGTTCGCCAGTCCGTATCGACCTGGCCGCGGGCGATGTAGTCGGCCATGGAGGACTCGCACTGGCAGATGCCCGGGATGCGCTCGAGCACGTCGCAGAGTCGCTCGAGGATGCGCGGCAGGCGCTCGACCGCCGCCGCGGCGCGCTGACGTTCCTGGGCCGGCTGGAGCACGCGGCCGTTCTCGAACGGGTGGAAGTCGCTGCCAGTCTCGGCGTAGTGGGCCACGTAGCAGACGCTGGCGTAGCACATCTGCAGCTCGCGGGTCAAGAAGACCTCCGGGGCGAGCGAATGGCCGATCAACTCGCCGCCGTAGGCTGCGTACTTGCGCGCTTCGGCGGGCGTCTCCTGCCGGGGGCCCTCGACGCAGACGTAGACACCCTGGTCGGTATAGGGGAAGTTCTCTTCGCCCAGGGTTGTCGCCAGGGCTGTTCGCAGGCTGGGGCAGAAGACGGGCCACTGGCGGACCAGTCCCAGGCCCTGGTTCTCGAAGAAGGTGTTGGTGCGTGAGACGGTCTCGTCGATCAGGTCGCTGACGAGCACGTACTGGCCGATCTTGAAATTGTGGCTGATGGCCCGTGTCTCGCTCCAGGAGGCCACGGCGCGCACGCCGAGGGCCTTGAGCGCGTAGACGTTGGCGCGGTAGTTGACGAAGGTTGGGGCCAGGTCGTAGCCGCGCTCCCCGTGTCGGGAGAGGAAGTAGAACTGGCCGAAGCGGGACTCGCACAGGTAGATGGGCTGCGAGTCTCCGAAGGGGCTGTTCTGGGGTCCCAAGCGTTTGGCCACGAGGGCCCCCTCCCGCAAGAGGTCGTACGCCGCCGTGCCGCCGATGCAAGCCAGTGACGGGTTCATGCGTTCGCTCCTGCTGCTGCCTGGGCCAAGTGAAGTACGCTCGATAGGTGATGCGAACAGCCGTGGTCCGACGGGCTGTCCCCGGCTGACTCTTCCACTCCTGTGCCGCGCCGCAGGCGATCCGCCCGACCGCCGGACTCCCCACAAGTACATCCCCGGCCGCGCGGTTAGTATACGCGGCGTGAGCGGGTTCTCAAAAAGAAATCTGGCGCGCGGCGGATGACCCCCGCGGGCACAATCGCGCGGAGAACGGGAACCCGCAGCCGCTGCCGGGCGTCTAACGGGCAGATGCGTCAATCGCTGTAACCTCAATTACGGGAGAGCTGTCATGCAAACGCCGAGGGTCCCGCCTCTGAGAGTGGCCGTTGCGATAAGTGTGGTCGTTTCCGTGTTGCTCGCTGTGGGGCGGAGCGCCGCCCAGGAATCCGAGGGGGTCGCGCTGACCATCTACAGCACGGCTCGGCCCGGAGCGATCCCGGCTGAGCTCTACCAACCGGCTCTGCGGCAGGCGCGCGGCTACGGCTATCGCCAGGGCGTGGAGATCCCCGGCTACGCGGTCGTCAAGCAGCAGCGGAAGGTGCAGCTCGAAGCGGGCCGCGGCGTGCTGCGCTTCACCGACGTCGCCGCCATGATCGAGCCGACCACGGTCATGTTCGCCTCGCTAACCGATGCGGAGGGAACGTCCGTGCTGGAGCAGAGCTTCGAGTTTGATCTGGTCAGCCCGGAGAAGCTGCTGGAGAAGTTCATTGACCGGCCGGTGGCCCTCGAGTTCGTCCATCCCGACGGGCGGGTTGAAACGCTGCGCGGCACACTGCTCAGCCACGCCGGCGGCCAAATGATCCTGCGAACCGACGACCCGGGCGAGCCGATCCAGATCGTCCGTAAGGCGGCTGACCGCATAAGCCTCTCGGAGCTGCCCGGGGGGTTGATCACGCGGCCGACGCTCGTCTGGTCATTGGATGCGGCCCAAGGCGGCGAGCACCTGGTGCGTGTTACCTACCAGACCTCCGGCACCACCTGGTGGGCTGATTACAACTTGGTCTACGAAGACACTGACGATGCCAACCGCGGCAAGATCGACCTGGGTGCGTGGGTCAGCATCCTCAATCAGTCCGGGGCGAGCTACAAGGACGCCAAGCTCAAGCTCATCGCCGGCGACGTGCAACGCGCCGAGCCGCCGCGGGTGCGAGGTCGCGTGGACCGTGAGATGATGGCGAAGGCTGCGGCACCCGCGGAGGGTTTCGAGGAAAAGGCGTTCTTCGAATACTATCTGTACACGCTGGGCCGGCCGACCACGCTGCCGGACAATAGCACTAAGCAGATCGAGCTTTTCCCCGCCCGACGCGGCGTGCCGTGCGAGAAGGTCTACCTCTACTATGGGGCGCCGGTGCGGTGGGGCTACGGCCGCAGCGCCAACACGAGCCGCGAGCTCGGAATCCCCATGAACAAGAAGGTCGATGTCTATCTGCGGTTCAGGAACGACAAGGAGAGCGGCCTGGGGATGCCGCTGCCCTCCGGCCGCATCCGCGTCAACAAGCTTGACCCGGAGGACGACACGCTCGAGTTCATCGGCGAAAACGTGATCGACCACACGCCGAAGGACGAGAAGGTGCTGATCAAGCTGGGCTCGGCGTTCGACATTGTGGGCGAGCGCCGGCAGACGGAGTTCAACCCGGACACGCGCCGGCGGCGTATCGATGAGTCCTTCGAGATCCGCGTGCGGAACCACAAGGACGTCCCGGTGCGCGTGATCATCAAGGAGACGCTCTTCCGCTGGTCGGGCTGGGAGATCCGCGAGGCGTCACACGAGTACGAGAAGAAGGATGCCCGCACAATCCACTTCCCGGTCGAGGTCCAGGCGGACGGAGAGGTGGTGGTGACGTACTCGGTCCGCTACGAGTGGTAGTCCTGGATTCTACGCGACCACGGCCCCGACCCGTTCGCGCGGGCGCGTCCCATGCGTCGTTTGCTCGCGCTGCACGATCAACCGTGTGAGGCCGGCCTCGGTGTAGAAGTGGCGGATGAGAAAGCCGGCTGTGGCGCACTGCGACGCCAGGTCGCGAGCCGAGAGGATCGGCACCGGGGCGACGAAGATTCGCGGCGCCTGATAGGCGATGACGGCAACATCTGCCGTGGCCAGGGCTTCCCGCAGGCTCTCTCGTGGGGTTGGCGACGCTTCCAGGTGTGGCAGCAGCGCCAAACGCGGGCCTTGTTTGTCGGTTCCCGGCAGGCTGGGCGGCGGGCGCTCGGCGGGCAGGTGCGGCCCGTATTCGACAAACTGGGCCGACCCGCTTGTTGACCCCACCGCCGCGC
>JAUWXH010000096.1 GCA_030616465.1 Planctomycetota bacterium
CGGTTACGTCGGCGATCTCCAGGTCGGTGCAGTCGGCGGTCAGACCGGCGCGCAGGGCTGACGCCACACGCGGGGCGAGATCACGCCCCAGCGCCGTCGCCCCATACAGCACGATCTGCGGCCGATGCTTCTCGACCAACGCGCCCAACACCCGGGCGTACGGCTGGGTCTGGTAGCGCTCCAGCTTCTGATCCTCGACGAGGTATACCCGGTCGGCACCGTGGGCGATCAGCCGGGCGGACAGCTCCGCCACGTTCCCGCCGGGCAGTACCGCCGCGGTGCGCACGCCGAGCCGGTCAGCCAGTTGGCGTGCCCGCCCACACAGCTCCAGCGACACGTCGTTGAGCGTGCCGTCTTCCTGCTCGGCGAAGACCCAGACTTCTCCCTGTCGATTCGGTTCGATCATGGTTGTTCCCGGCGACCGCTAGCCGAGCGTGCGATCGACCACCAGCTCGTGGATCATCCGGCGGATGCCGGCCTCGCTGGGCGGGACCTCCGTATACCCCTCCTTGGTCAACACGATGGACTGCACGCGATGCACCTTGGTCGGCGAACCGGACAGTCCGCAGCGGGCCAGGTCGGCTTCGACGTCGTCCAGGTCCCACTGCTCCATCAACAGCCCGCGCGAGCGCAAGGTCTCTGCGCGGCGTTCGACCTCGGTTTCCTGTTCCTCCTCGGCCGCCGAGGGCAACTGGTCGGCCACCTCGGCCGCCAGCTCCGTCCGCACGCGGGCGCGCTTGAACCGCATCACGCGCTTGGCCGCCGGCGACCGCGGTTCGTTGGCCGCCCCCAGCACCGTCACCAGCACGGGCAGGCGCGCCTCGACGATCTCCCAGCCGTTACCCACGTTGCGGCGGATGCGCACCGTGCGGTCGGTCAGGTCCGCGACGCGTTCCATATACGTGACCTGTGTGATGCCGAGCTTCTCGGCACACTGCGGCCCCACTTGGGCGGTGTCCCCGTCGATCGCCTGACGCCCGCAGAACACGAAGTCATACCGCCCGAGCTTGCGGATGGTCCGGCTGAGGATGTAGCTGGTGGCGAGCGTGTCGCTGGCGGCCGCCCGTCGATCGGTGATCAGGATGACCCGGTCCGCCCCGCGATAGAGGCAGTCGCGCAGCACGTCGGCGGCCCGCGGCGGGCCCATGCTGATGACCGTCACCGTGCCCCCGTGCTCGTCGCGGAGTTGCAGGGCCGCCTCCAGCGCGTACACGTCTTCGGGGTTGAAGATCGCCGGCAACGCCGCGCGGTTAACGGTCCCGTCGGCCTTCATGGCCTCGCCGGTCACGTTAGCCGTGTCGGGCACCTGCTTGACACATACAATGCTGTCGTACGGCACAATCCTCTTCCCGAAAGGGGGCCCACGGACCGCGAAAACTCGCGTCCACGCAGTATACCGTCAAGCTCGCCCCGCCGCGCAGCGCCACGCAGGCTGGGCAGATTCGTCCCAGCCGCCAGGCCTCTAATGCACGCCGTGCAGCCTCGGCTTGAGCACCCGCAGCAGCAGCAGCATGATCACCGTGGCGGCGCCGGCAACCACGCCGAAGATCAGGAAGTACGCCATCGGCGTCATCGTGCCCCAGTAGCCACCGGCGAAGTGTGCCACCCAGTTGGAGACGCCGCCCGTCGTGAAAAACCAGAAGCCCATGAACAGACCGACGTATTTGGGCGGCGCCGCCTTGGTCACCAGCGACAGGCCAACCGGCGACAGGCACAGCTCTCCGATGGTCAGAACCAGGTAGAACAGCAACAGCCAACCGATGCTGACGCGCAGCACCGACGATTGGCGGTAAATCGACGTCAGGGCGTCGCGGAACGCCGGCTCAGCGCCGTTCGCGAGCAACTGGGCTTGGTCGCGGCCCGAGAGCTTCGCCGTCGCGGTCAGCGTACGCGTCTCCACATCCCACCGTACCGTCGACACCTCCTGGTCGTCCTTCTCTTCAGTCGGCCACCCGGCGATCGGGGTGATATCTGAAACGTCCCCCGGCAGAGTCACCTGAACCTCCCATGTCGCGTCTTTCGGCATGCGCTTGGCACGCTTGGCTTCGCGCACCTCCTCTGCACGGTCTTCGGCCTTCTTCACCAGGTCCTCGATGGCCTTCTGATATTCCTCAGCACAGGAGACACCCAGCGCGCGCATCCAATCAAGATCGGGCAAGACACCGGTCAAGTGCAGCGTGCCGTTCTCCCAGCGCAGCCGAGTGGCACCGTAGTGCCGGCGCTTCTCGCTCCCGTCGTCTTGCACTTCCGCGCTATAAACACGCCTACCCTCGTCCACGCGCAGGCCTTCCGGCAGCGCAGCTAGTGGTGCGCTGGTCGGTTTGTTCTCGGACGCCGCAGCCGCGAGCATGGCACCGTACGCCAGCGTGGCGAAAAAGACGCCCAGCGCCATCTTCATCGGCGTGGACGGTTGCCGCTTGCGCCGCTCCAGCCATGTCCACAGGACGGCGAAAACGGGCGCCAGGGCGATGATGAAGAACGGGTTGATCGACTGCGTCTGCTCGGCCGCAATCTGTTTGTCGCGCCAGGAGGTCGAATCCGCCGGCGCGGTAGTGGTTTCCGGCGGGACGACTACCTCTGGTGACTGGCCTTTGAAGACGTGCAGGTTGGTGTGCTTGTCAGCCCACACGTTCATCACGTTGGCCGCCTGCTCGAACCCGACCCAGAACAGGATGCAGAAGATGCAGATCACCACTAACACGATGCTGCGGTCGCGGTAGACATGGCTGAGCGTTTCGCGCGGCTGCTCCGCCGCCGGCGTGGCTTCCGTCCCACCCGGGTCAGTGCCGGCGGCCGCGTCCTCCGCGGCGATCTGCTTTGTTCGCCGTACGACCGACCGCATGCCCAGCACGTACACGATCAGCCCAAGGACCATGCCCACGCCGGCAGCCGCGAAGCCATGGTGCCACGAGAAGTTGATGCGCAGCCAACCACAGATAATCGGGCCCAGGAACGCACCCAGGTTGATGCCCATGTAGAAGATGGTAAACGCGCTGTCACGCCGTTCATCGTCAGAGCGGTAGAGCGCCCCGACCTGTGTGGAGATGTTCGGCTTGAGCAGGCCGACGCCCGCGATGAGAAAACCCAGCCCGGAGAAAAAGAACGGCATCGGCTCGAACGCGAGCAGGAAATGCCCGATCGCGATCAGAATGCCGCCCGCGAACACGGACCAGCGGGCGCCGAACACCTTGTCAGCCAGCAACCCCCCGAAGATGGGAGTGATGTACACTAAAGACGCGTACCACATCATGACCGTCGAAGCGTCCTTCTGGCTCCAGTACAGGTAGTTCAGCATGTAGAGGATGAGCAGCGCCTTCATGCCGTAAAAGCTGAAGCGCTCCCACATCTCGGTGAAGAACAGCGTGAACAGGCACATCGGGTGGCCGAACAGTTCCCCGGGCCGCCTGGGCCGCGGAGCGTCAAAACCAGATCCGTCTATTGGTTGGCTGGCCACGAGCGGATTCTCCCTTGAGCAGAGTTACGTACGCTGAGCGCCGGCGGCGCCAGGATGCAGATCGTTATTCGATTGCGGCCGCCGGCAGGCTTCTACCTCCTCAGACCGCGGCCGGAGCATACCGCAAACAAAGCGCTGCGACCAGCCGGTTGCGGGCTCGCGGTTCGGCGCCGCCGCGCTATAATCGGGCCAGTCTGCAACACCAAGGAGAACCTGGCTGTGGGCGCGGATTGGCAAATGCCGCGACGAAACGAAGCCTGTACGGGCTGCCGACGCGCGTTTGAGGTCGGCCAGCCGCTCCAGGCGTTCCTGTATGAATCCCGCGCCGGGTATGAGCGCCGGGACTACTGCCTGGACTGTCGGCCGGGGGCCCAACCCGAGCCGCTCGGCTTCTGGAAGACCCGGCGCCCCGCTCCGCCGACCAGGAAAACCCAACCGTTCGACCGCGAGGCGATCTACGCGCTGTTTCAGCAGCTCGAAGACGACGAGGAGCCGGAGAAGATTCGCCTGCGCTTCGTGCTGGCGTTGCTGCTGTGGCGGAAGAAGGTGTTGAAGTTTGAGCGTTCCGAGCCGGCGGGTGGGCAGGAGGTCTGGCATTTTTCGGTGCCGCGCACGGATGAGACGCATTGCGTCCCGCGTCCCGCCCTGGATGAAGACCAGATCGAGCGGCTCAGCACGCAACTGGAGCAGGTGCTGGCCGGCCGGCCGGATGAGTTGGACCTTGCCGCAACCGACGCTGAGCCGAACCTCGTGGCGACTGACACCGACCCGGAGAACGCCGATGCCTGACCCTACCGCTTGGTGGCGACGCGTCCTCGGGGCCGGCGGGTGCCTGCTGCTGCTCGCCCTGATCGGCGGCTGTCCCCCGCCCGATCGCCTCCAGTTGCGCGATGCCCGTCAAGCGCTCAATCATGTGAACAACAACCTGGAACAGATTGATGGGGCGTTGTACGGCAAGCCGGCAACGGTCTCCTTCCGCTTTCGCGACGCGGAGGGGCATGACCGCCGCTTCATCGGCCATCCCGCCACGCTCATTTTTGAGCCGCCCCGCTGCCTCTACCTCGACATCAAGCACTCGCTTGGCGGAAGCGTCGCCCGAATCGGCTCCAACGACGAGCGCTATTGGATCTGGGTGGACACGCCGGAGCTCAGGAAGCTGTGGTGGGGGTACTGGGACGAAGTTGAAGCGGGCTCAGGCGGGGGCTTCCCGATCCCGCCCGGCTTGCTGCTGGACGCGCTGATGATGCGGCCGCTGGCGGAGCGCGTGCCCGGCGGGCTTCCGGCGCTGCTGATTGATGAAAACCCGTATCGCCTGCTTTTCCAGCGCTTCGACAGGGACGGCTGGCCGTACGTGGCCCGGGAGATCATGCTCGACCGGCGGCCACCCTACCAGCCGATCGAGATCATCGACCGCCTGCCCGACGGCCGGGTTCTGATGCACGCGATGTTGGAGAAGTATCGTCCGGTAGAGCCAAGCGGCAAGACCGGCCCGCACACCGCCCGCCGTTGGGTGGTTCACTGGCCCCTGGACGACACCGAGATGCGACTCGACCTTGGCCGTGTGCGCTACCGCACGAAAGACATGCCCTTCTGTGAGTTTCCAGAGCAGTGGAACGGCGAGATCGAGCGGATCGGCGCTCCGCCCTCCGTCGAGCGCTCACCGCCTACGCAGGAAAGAACGCCCTGACCGTGATCGGCTTTGGCCCCAGCGACCGCGTCCCGCGCCGCCTGCCTGGCAGGGTAGCGCCGCTGTTCGTGCTGCTGTGCCTTTGGCCGGCTGACGCCGTCGCCCAGGCGCCCACCGTGCCCGAGCGTGCCGGGCAGTGGGAGTTCCGTGTCGCGGCGAGCGAGGACGCCCTGTGGCTGGTCGGGTTGCGTGGCAAGCAATCAGTGCTCGTTCGCCGCACCGCGACGACCCCGTTCGATCGCGGCCATACGGCCAACGGCCGCGTTGTCTCGATGACCGTCGTGGGCAAGAGCGTCTTCGTCTTTTTCGAGCAAGATCAGCACTGCTCGTTCTACCGCTACGATGAGAAGGGGCACCGTCAATCGGACTTGCCGGGCCGGGAAATCCCGGTGGACATGGTCGGGGCGCGTGGGGTCCTTTACGCGCTGGTTCCCTCTTCGACGGCGACGGCGTTGTCGGCCGCCGGCGTCCCCACCACCGAACCCGCCACCGCCCCGGTCTTCGACGCCGGTGACGCGCCCCTCACTGTCGTCAAGTATAATGGGGATGACTGGCTCCCGCTGACGCCCTGCCCCGATCCCGTTCGGCCCCACCCTTCGCCGCGCTTGCGACCGCGGCTCTGCCCGGCATACGGGGAGCTGCTGCTACTCTGGGTGGCGGACCAGGCCAATCAGATTCACCACGCCCGCCTCGACTCTGAGACCGGAAAGTGGTCCGTGGGCAAGCCGATCCGCGTGGCGAACCTGAGCGCGTTCTGGATACCTCTGCTGGACGGTGTGCCCACGCTCGTCACGGGGACCGAGCAGACGCCCGGCAGCGAGACGATCTCGGCCTACCGCCTGCTGAGCGACTGGATCGGCGAGGAAGCGCCCACGCCGCGGCCGGCCAAGCTGCGCTTCTCGCCGCTGCTGGAAGGCGTCGCCCTCACCCGCTATGCCGACGCTTTCGGCTTCAACCAGCACTTGGGCGTGCTGGGGACGGACGCGGCAGGCGTCGCGTACCTGTGTTTCGCGCGGATCGGGGCCGCGCCGATCGAGCCGACCGTCCGCGCCGAAGAGGTACTCACCCGGCCGGCTGCCGCCCAGCGAACCCAAGTCTCGTTCCAGATCGCGACACTAGTGGTTATGGTCGTGGTGCTGGCCGGGCTGTTCGTCTTCCGCCGTCGCAGCCTGGCCAATATCGTCCCACTGCCACCGGGCTACGTGTTGGTGTTCAATCTGCGCCGGCTCAGCGCGTGGCTGGTTGATTTCGTCCCCTTCGCGTGGGCCGGAGCGCTCTTGTCGGAGATCCAGTGGCTCGACGGGCTGCGGGAGCTGGCCGCCTGGGGAATCGGTACCGGTTCCGAGTCCGGACACCCGCCGGCAAAAATCCTCATGTGGTGGGCGGCAAGCTGCACGCTGCATACTCTCTACATGCTGGTGATGGAGCTGCTCGCCGGTCGTACCGTCGGCAAAGTCCTCACCGGCACACGCCTGCTGGCCGAGACGGGCACGCGTCCCGCCTCGTGGCAGATCCTGGTCCGCAACGTTCTGCGCTTGCTCGAGCTCGTGCCGCAGTTCTGGATCCTGGGGTTGTTGGTGCTGCTGTCGCGGAATCGGCAGCGTCTGGGCGACATCTTCGCCCGCACGCTGGTTGTCCGCCGCGCGGGCCCGCCGAAGCCGTCCACCGACCAAGGCGACCGACTCACCCAAGACGATGAGCACACCCCGGAGCCTCCATCCGATCCCCCGCCGAATTCCTCATGACGGAGGCCGGATCACAGGACGATCGCATCGCCCGCTGGAACATCTTTCGCCGTCAGCCCCGCCGCCTGGAGAGCCCCCAGTAGCCCTTCCACGTCTTCGATCCCGAAAGCGCCGGCTTCAAAGCTGTCCAGGTCGAGCACGCCCCAGCAGCGTCCGTCGGCTTCGAACAGCGGGATGACGAGCTCGGCTCGATCGCGTGGGTCGCAGGCGATGTAGTTTTCCCCGAGTGCTGCGACGTCGCGGACCAC
>JAUWXH010000371.1 GCA_030616465.1 Planctomycetota bacterium
GCCTGCTGCAATCCTACGGCAAGCAGGCCGAGCACATCCGCGCGCTGGAACGCAACCAGAAGCCGGTCGAGGTCGCGGACAAGCAGAAGCTGGCGGAAATCGAGGGCCGGATGGCCGGCAACGACGCCCTCAAGCGGCTCATGCGCTGCCAGGCCGATTACGTCGAGCTGATGAATCAGGTGAATCAGGCGATGGAGGGGCCGCTGGCGGCGCCCCCGCAGGCAGGTGCAGCCGAGTGAACGGCGAGCAAGACCCGGCAAACGCGGACCAGCAGCTCCCGTCTAGCGAGAGCGCGGCGGGGCGCGCGTTTACGGTCGGGTGTGAACGGCGGCCGATTACGCCGGCAGCGGCGGCATGGCTTGTGGCGCTGGTCGGCTGGGCCGCGCTGCTGTCGTTCTACAAGCTCGACGGGGGCGCGGGGCTCGAGCCGGTGGACGCCTGGGTGGCCCAAACCGCCCGTGAGATGAGCGAGGCCGAAACCTGGCACGACATGCTGGTGCCGAGGTTCTGCGAGGAGGCTCGCGTGCAGAAGTCGCCCGGGGCGTACTGGGCGGTCTGCCTGACGAGCCATCTGCGCGGCGGGCCGGTCGATGAGGTCGCGGTCCGCATTCCGAACGCGATCGCGGCGTTGGTGCTGGTGGCAACCGTTTTCTGGCTGACGCGGCGGATTGCCGGCGATCGGGCGGCGATCTTCGCGGGTTTCGCCACAGCCTCGAGCGCAATGATCCTGCACTGGTCGCACGCCGCCTCGAGCGACCTGGGCATGACCACGCTCATCACGCTGTCGCTGGCGTGTGTCTGGATCGGCTCGGAGGCCGAACCGCCCGGATGGAAACGCACCGGCCTGTGGCTGGCGGGTTACCTGGCAGCAGGGCTGGGCATGCTCTACAAGATGCCCATGCCGCTGGTGTGCGTCGGCATACCCGCGGTTCTGTACGTCTTGCTGCGCAACCGCTGGCGCATGCTGGCGAACTGGTGGCACCTGGTGGGGCTGGCCCTATTCCTCCTGCCGTGGCTGCCGTGGGTGCTCACCGTCTTGGCCGTCGAGCCGAACGCAGTCCTGAAGTGGCGTGCGGAATACTGGGACCGGCTCACGGGGGAAATGCCCAACGTCGAAGCGCAAAAACAGTGGTTCTTCTACCTGTTGTACGTGGGTGTCGCCCTGTTGCTAAGCGTGCCGTACAGTCTGTCGGTGCCGCAGGCGCTGGTGCGGGCGTTTCGGCGACAGGCGGGCGTCCACCGTAACGGTATGTTATTCATAGCCATCTGGTTTCTCAGCCTGCTGGCGTTTTTCACCGCCGCCACGGGAAAGGAAACGCGCTACTTCCTGCCGGCGATGCCGCCGCTGTTCATCATGCTCGGCGTGGAATTGGCGAGGTTCTTTGATCCGGATCGGCGGGTGAACCCGCGCCGGGACCGGATCGCATTCTGGGCGGTGGTCGTTTTGATCCCGGCCAGCCTGGTAGCGCTGGGCTTTCTAGTCCACCGCCAGTGGTATCTCGACCACCAAGTTTTCGATAGCTTCGGGTGGCGGGCCGACGTCTTGCAGCCGTATGTCGTTGCCGCCGTCATCTTTGCCGTCGGCGCGATTCTCTCAGCCTGGCTCTATCGGCGACGGCGTGAGAATGCGTCCTTCGGAGCGTTGGTGGGCACCATGTGGGCCACGTGGCTGTGGGTCTGGCCGACACTCATGCCGGTGTTCCTGTCGCAGGCACCTTACAAGGATCTGGCCGCCCAGCTCAGAGCGCTGGCTCCGGAGTATCGGGCGCAGCTTCAGCAAATCGCGCAACAGGACCCGCGCATCATCTGGTACAGCGACGTGCGCTATCCGCGGATCATCGATCAGCTCGAGATGCTGGAGCTGACCGGCGGGCAGCGCTCGCTGGAAAAAGAGATTCCGGTCGTCGGCGAGGCGATGGTGCAACAGCTCGAAGGTGACGAGCTGGTGCTGTTCGTTTCGAACCGAATGCATTACGTCCTGTTCCACCTCCGCGCGCCGCAAGAGCTCGCCAAGCAAGACCGGACGATGCCGCAGACGCATATCTGGCTGCAAGCGCGTGTGGGCCGGAAGGACCGGCGGTACATTGTGTTCGGCAACCAGGCGCCTCCCTGGCCGCAGCCGGAGTTGTTCGATCCGCCGGATGACCTCGCGGCACGCACGCCGGCCGCGACCAGCAGCGCTCCCGGCGGGTCGGCGTATCAACCGGCCAGCCGACAGAGTGAGGCGGGCTCGCAGCCGGCGAGAGGCGACTGATGTGGACGGCGTTGCGCCGGACGTTTGAGCGCTGGGCCGCGGCCTGGCATGCGGCCCCCAACGGGCGGGTCGGACTGCGCTACTTCGGCGAATACGCGGCCCTGCGGCTGTGGGCGTTGATCATCGGCTGCTTTCCGATCGAGACAAATCTGCAAACCGCCCGGCTGATGGGCCGGCTCTGGTGGGCGTTGATGAAGCGCCATCGCCAGCGGGCCATGGACAACCTGCGGCCCGCGCTGGGCGCGCAGTACGACGAGGCCGCCCTGCGGCGGATTGCCAAGCGGTCGTTCGAACACTTCGCCCAGCTCTACCTGGTGGAGCTGGTGATGACGCCGCGGCTGATCAACTTCTGGTCGTGGGCGCGCTACGTAGAGCTTGGGGAATTGGGGCCCGCGCTGCGCGAGCTGGTGGGCAATCGGGGGACCATCATGCTGACGGCCCATTTCGGCAATTACGAGCTGCTGGGCTACACGATCTCGCGGCTGGGGCTGCCGCTGGTGGCGGTGATGCGCCCGCCGGATAACCCGCTGATCAACGAATTCCTGCTGACGTCGCGTGAGGGTAGCGGCTTGTCGCTGCTGTACAAGAAGGGGGCGACCGAGTCGGCCGACGAGGTGCTGGAGCGCCGCGGGGCGTTGTGCTTCATCGCGGACCAGGACGCCGGCCGCAAGGGCGTGTTCGCCGAGTTCTTCGGCCGCAAGGCGTCGTGGTACAAGTCGATCGGGCTGTTGGCCATGCATCACCGCGTGCCGTTGGTGGTCGGGTACGCGGTGCGGGTGCCGAGCGGGTTTCGCTACCGGATCGCCGTGGAGCGGATCATTCAGCCCCAGGAGTGGGAGGGGCGAGATGATCCGCTGCCGTGGATCACGCAAACATACTCGCACGCGTTGGAGGCGGCGATCCGGCGCTGGCCGGAGCAGTACCTGTGGGTTCACCGGCGCTGGAAGACCCGCCCCAAAGACGAGAGCGACTGACTGCGACCGGCTGGCAGGCGGGCGAGCGGCTATTGATCCGGCAGGACCCGTAGGATCCAGAGGTTGGGGTACTTGGCGAACTCGCGCTCGATCTCGACGCCGTCC
>JAUWXH010000489.1 GCA_030616465.1 Planctomycetota bacterium
TCAATGCCCACGGCGCGGCGACCCCCGACACGCGGTAAAAGCGCCACAGCACGGATTGCTGGGCCAGGACGGCGAAGCCCGCCGCGCCGGCCAACCACGCCGGGTTCGCCGCGGCTGAAAATGGCGCGCTCAGCAACGTCACGTACGGCGAGACGCTGAAGACCGCCAACATCAGCAGGCTGGCGATGAGTCGCGGGGCGGTTCCGAAGCAGCCATAGAAGATGCGGCTCCACCCGCGCCAGATTGCCGGCAGCCCGGTGTACATGCGCACGCGGTACATGTTCTTGCTGCGGATCACCCGCAGGCGGACGCCGAGCCGCTTGGCCCGGCGGGCCATGTGCATGTCCTCATTGAGCGTGGCCTTGACCGGCTCGTGGCCGCCGATCGTCTCGTACGCCCGGCGCGAGAAGAGCATGAAAGCCCCGTTGGCATAAGCACAGGATGATTCGGCGTCGTTGACCTTGTGCGGCGGGTTCCAGAAGACCATGATCGCCCCGGCAACGGGCTGCACGATCCGCTCCCATAGGCTCCTGGCTTCCAGCCGCGGCAGCACGGAGAGGAACTCCACGTTCGCACGCCGGGCGAAGCGGGCGGCGGCTGTGAGCAGACGCGGCGAATCGTACGTGCAATCGGCGTCGGAGAAACACAGCCATTCCCCGGTCGCACGCTTGACTCCCGCGCGCATGGCGTTGTTCTTGCCGAACCAGCCGGGCGGCAGCTCGCGCACGTGTACGGGCGTGAGGCGAGCGTCGCGGGCGGCGTATTCGTCGATGATTTCCCCCGTCCGGTCGGCGCTGCGATCGTTGACGACAATCACCTGCAAGTGCGGGTAGTCCTGTGCGAGCAGGCCCTCGATGCAGCGGCCGATGTTGGCTTCCTCGTCCTTGGCGGCGACCAACACCGACAAGCGCGGCAGCTCTTGCCCATCGCCAGTGGCATCCTGCTCGCTGAGCACCGGCTCGCGGCGCCCGCGGTTCAGATCGAGGTGCCGGCGCAGCCAGACCAGACCGATCAAACACATGACGCCGGACCAGGCCGCCAGGGCGGTCGAGTCCGGTCCGAAACCCACTATCCCGATTGACACGCGGCAGTTCTCGCTGAATGCAGGTCGGGCAGCCTAGTCAAAGCCGGCGGGGACGGCAAATGCGGATTCCCACCAGCGCGGCACCGGGGTCCCATGGCCAAGCGGAGCGTGGCCATGCTTCTCTAAGACCCCGCAGCATGCCCGCGCCTTCGGCTTGGGCATGGCACCCGGCTCGATCAACGGTCCGCCCGCCCGGAATCGCCGGTTGACGTAATTCCCGACGCGGACGATCCTATTCGCTGTTGTAAGGATACGGCGTTATGAATCGAGTACGTTCGGAAGTGGCAGCGGGCTTTCTGGTGGTGTTGGCGGCCGCATTGCACGGGGCGGGCGCCAATGCCCAGCAGTCGCGGCCGGCGCCCACCAGCATGCCGACCGTGCCGTTCGCCGATTACACCTTCGGCTTCGAGATGCGTATCCCGGCGGGCTGGAGCTACGACCGGACGCGCTTTGCCGGCCCAGGCGGGGCGGTCGGCCTGCTGCGCGGCGGGGCGGTCGGCGAGCGCGCCACGCTGCAGATCCTCGTTTTCCGCAAACCGGAGACCGTCTCGTTCGCCGACTGGGTTCGATACTACGAGGGCCAACTGACGCGCATCTCGGGCACGTTGAAGATCGCGGGGAAAGAACGGCAGATCGGTGAGCGAAAGGCCGCCATCCTCGACGTTGACGCCCGGTTGGGCGCGGACCACACCAAGACCTACTACCTCTGCATCCCGTTCGACCCGACCAAGATCTGGGTGTTTTCGTACGCCGTTATCGTGACCTCAGCGGACGACCCCGGACCTGCGCGCGAGCACTTTGAACAATTGGTCGAGTCGGTTCGCGTTCTCTACGATGTGGCCCAAGCCCGGGAGATGACCGCCGCGTTTCAGCGCGGCAAGGCCCTGGTGGCCCGGCTCTCGGCCGAGTCGGTCAATACGCGCCTGCCGGAGGAGGAACGTTATTACGACGTCGTCGTGAAGGGCAAGTCGGTCGGCTTCTTGACCCGCCGGGTTGTGCGCGAGAGCCGCTCGTTGGACGACCCGCGTTACCACAAGAAGGGCAAGCCGGGCATACGCGTTCACGAGCAGTCGTGGCACTTCGCCGAGGACGGCGGCGTGCGCCACAGCCAGGTGGATTTGTTCAGCAGCTTCGACCTGCGGACCGAGTTGATGGAGACGCGCTGCACGCAGGTCCCGGCGTCGGGCGCCGCTTCGCAGCGCCTGTTCATCACGCTCGACCAGTGCGTGCGGGAA
>JAUWXH010000246.1 GCA_030616465.1 Planctomycetota bacterium
GCGTATCGCGCACTGAAGACGCGCTTCGTGCCAACGTAGAAAGGAGGCAACGGAGCGCATCGCGTCGCGGTCACTCCGAAACCGGTCTCCAACGGTTAATGTGGAGCCGGTTTCAACCCGTCACCGCGGCGCTGGGGAGCCCGATGAGGACGGCGTGGTCCGCGCGAGCCACGCCGTTCTCTTTTGCGCAGGCCAACGGGAAATCAACCCCTCACCCCTGCCTTCACGCCCCACGCGCGACGCACGCCACGTCAACGCAAGAGTCGATCGAGCCAAACCAGAACGCCTTGAAGCGTCGAGGACTGCGGAACGGTGAACTCCAGGATCCACCAGAGAAGGACTAACAATCCGATTGCTTGCGTGCTGACGAACAGCGCAATCGCGTTTCTTGAGTCCAGCCGAAGGTAGCGCCGCAACGCAACGTACAGGAACCGCCACCACCATATGAAGCTCAGCGCGAATAGCAGGGTCCCGAGGGCGATGTTCATCAACGCCGTGCCGGGGTTTCGCCGCCACCACCACGAGTCGTACCAGCCTCCGAGCGCCGCGGGAATCGCGGCGAAAAAGTACTCCAGGTCTATGTACAGCCCCCGGAACCGTGGAGCCCCCTGGACCCAGTTGACCAGCACAACCAGCAGAGCTCCTGCCAGGTACACCACGCCGATCCAGAAGATGCCGGCCGTGGCGTACGCCGTCACACGCAGCAATTGGTCGCCGCGGATCTTGAACCGGGCGAGCGTGGGTGTGAAGCGCGGTAAGGCGACCATCGTCACCAACGGTATGATCAACGCGAGGCCCAGTACGCTCAGCCAATTCAGGTCATAGAAAAAATACCAGCGCCACGTGGCCACGAACGACACCGTGATCCCCAGCATGGCCAATACGATGCCGGCACGCCGGAGCCAGCGCAGGCGATGCACGACCGGCGGCGATTCGAGGTGGACATTCGTCCAGAACCGGCGTGGCCGCAGGGCGGCGAGCCAGACGCGGAAGCCGCCACGCCGCGGGTGGCGCGTGTACTCATATTGCTCGAGACGCGCCGGGTCGGCTTCACCGAGCAAACGTTCCCAGTTAAGAGCCAGCGCGCAGCGCGGGCATGCGGCGTCGTCGGTAGCGTGCAACGACTGCCCGCAGCGCGGGCAGCCAATGTGCAGCAGGGTCTGCCAGCGAAAAACGGTGCCGCACTCAGGACAACGCGGCAAGTGCAACATGCGCAGGTTGTAGCGACACTGCGGGCACGGCAGGTCACGCTCGAAGACCCAATCCTCCGGCAAACCGGCAGGCAACACCGGGCTGCGACTGTTCGTCTCTGACGGGTCCACCGTGTCGCTCCCCCATTGATGTCGCGAAGATGTCCGTTCCCGATCTTCCGCCGACAGGCCAATAGCGTCTCGGCGGGTGGCACGGCTGTGCCTGCCCTGAGCTTGGTCGAAGGGTTAGCCGTGTCTTGGCGTCATAAACCTGATTAGCGGCTGCCATAGGGTCCGGTAAAAGCAAGTGCCTGTCCAGCACAGGCTGGCCGCTATAGTCCGCAGATGCGCCGGTCCGATAGAACTGCCGGGAAGCACCCGGACGGAGACCGTCTGTGCCCGCCAAGCAATCGGTCCAGCGAAAAATCGTCGAGCCGCAACGCCTGGCGGAAACCCTGCGCGAGCTCCGCGAGCGTGGCGACACGATCGTGCAGTGCCACGGCTGCTTCGACATCGTGCATCCCGGGCATATCCGCTACCTCCAGTTCGCCCGCCGTCTCGGCGACGTCCTGGTAGTCTCGCTCACCGGCGACGCGGCCATGGGTAAGGGGCCCGAGCGACCCTACATCCCCCAAGAGCTGCGCGCCGAGAGCCTCGCCGCCCTGGAGTTCGTCGATTGGGTCGTGATCGATCCCCACCCGACGGCCTGCCAACTGCTCGAACTGCTGCGCCCCGACGTGTATGTCAAAGGCCGCGAGTACGCCACCGTCACCGATCCACGCTTCGTGCGGGAGCGCGAGATCGTGGAGGGGTACGACGGGCGGGTGGTTTTCCACAGCGGGGACGTGGTCTTCAGCTCGACGCACCTGATGGAGAACCGGGGCCGCGACGAACCGCTCGAGGAATGCCGCCTGCGGGCGTTCTGCCAGCGTAACGCGATCGACGAGGCGTCGTTGCGGGAAACCTTGGAGGGTTTCGCGGGCGTGCGTGTGCTCGTGGTCGGCGATCTGATCCGCGAGAGATACATCTACTGCGACGCCAGCGAAGCGGCCGGCGACGCCCCCGTCCTTTCGCTCCAGCGGCTCGGATCGACGGAGTACTGGGGCGGGGCGGCGGCCGTCGCGCTCCAGTTGCGAGCCCTGGGCGCGCAGCCCTTTGTCCTGGCGGCCGTCGGCCGCGACGAGCCGTCCCGGCAACTCGCCGATTACCTGGCCAAGCTGGGAATCCAAAACCACCTGTTGCCGAACCGCCCCAACCTACTCGAGCGTTGCACCTTCGTCGCCGATGATGCCAAGCTCTTCAAACTGATCGATGGCGTATGCGCGCCGCTCGACAGCGCGTGGGAAAAGCAGGCCGCCACGGCCCTGCGCCAACAGCTCGCCCACGCGCAACTGCTGATCTGGTGTGACCACGGCTTCGGGATGATCACGCCCGGGCTGGTCCGGGCGGTGGTCACGAACGGACGCCGCCACACCGTCACCGTGGCCGGGCACGCACCCGGACAACGCGCCGAAATCGGCGCGCTGCACGCCGCCGACTTGGTGACGCTCACCGAGCGGCAACTCCGCGAGGCAATGCACGATATGGGCTCCGGTCTGCCCGCCGTCGCCTGGAACCTGCTCAATCACACGCGCGGGCGGGCGATGATCGTCTCGCTTCGGCGGCGTGGGCTTATCGGCTTCGATCGCCGACATACGGATGCCGGTTCGCCGCCGGAACCCGAGCGCCTCAAGAGCGAGTTCGTGCCCTCGTTTGCCACGCATTACCTCGACTGGGCCGGAGCCGAGGAGGCGGTGCTGTCAACGGCGGCGCTCGCCTGTGCCACGGGTCGTTCGCTGCCGATGGCCGCGTACGTGGCGGCCGCCGCGGAGGCCCACGCCGTCAGCGAGCCCGGCTTCGAGCCGGTCACGCTCGACAAGCTCTACACCTGGTTTGCCAAACGCCCCGAGTTGAGGCCGGACAGCCGGTTCTATCCCGACGCGGCTACATTGGGCGACATCGCCCGCCTGGCCCCGCCGCTCGTGACCGAAAAGACGCCATGAGACCAATCAATCCCGAAGACGTCACGCTCTATATCCCCGCGCGGAACGCGGCAGGCACGCTGCAAGCGGCCATCGACAGCGTGCGGGCGCAGACCGTCCCGCCCGCCGACTTCTTCGTCGTGCTCGATACCCGCTCGTCCGACACGACGCCTGATGTCGCGCGCCGCTCGGGTGTGCCGATCGTCGCGCAGACCAAAGGCCGGCTGGGGCATGGTCGTAACCTGGCCATCCAGGCCTGCCGCACCCCGTGGCTGGCTTCCTGCGACTCAGACGTCGTGCTCGAACCGACCTGGCTGGAGGCGCTGCTGTGCGCGGCGGATGAGAACGTCGCGGCCGTGGGCGGTTGCACGCACGAACGGCTGCTTACGGACAGCGATCGCTGGCGGGCGGTCAACATGCCCCACAACTGGGGCCCGCTCCCCTTCGACAACCCCTTCATGCTCGTCAGCGAGATGATGGCCAGTTGCGCCGCTCTCCGTAGCATTGGCGGATACCGGGCGGATTGGTACTACGGGGATGACTCGGACCTCTGCCGGCGCCTGCGCGACGCGGGTTACATGCTGCGCTACGAGCCGGCTGCCGTCGCGTACCACCACCGCGGCGATAGCGTCCAGAGCGTGTTGAACCTGCGCTGGAATTACTCGTTCAACCGGCAGCGGTCTCGGCTGGAGAGTCTGCCCGGCCTGATCTCCAAGCTCCCGATCAACCGCGTCTACTGTTTGCAGAGCCTCTCACAGACGCTGCACAGCGAGCACGCCGATTGTTGTGCCATCTCGCTGCTGCTCTGGTTTCACCATGCACGTCGAGACCTGCGGGCCGTGCTCGCGAACTGGCCGCTGCTGGACGAGGCAGCCCGCGCTAGCTGTTTGGCGTGGCTCGACGAGACCATTACAGACTGTCTGAGCGGCGCGTGGCAGGGAATCCTACCGCCGATGCGCCGACTGCTGCCGATTCCGGATGACGCAGCGGTGGATCCACCTCACCACACACTGGCCGCAACCAGCGGTTTTCAGCGTTACCTGGCGGCGGTGTGCGACGCCACGCGCGACCTGCTGGACGAGATCCCCCACGAACTGCTTCCCCCGCTGCTGCAATCCGCCGAACGGCTGGCAAACGGTGCGAGAAAGGATTCTCGCACCAGTGGTACTGCTCGCACCAGCAATAATGTAGCGGCCGGCGCCCCGGCCGGCCGTATGAGCGAGGACGCGCCGTTACCCTTCCGCTTGCCGCGACTCGAAGTCCATCCCCAGGATCGCGAACGTCTGGCAGCCCAGCCGCTCCGACCGGCGTGGAAGTGGA
>JAUWXH010000250.1 GCA_030616465.1 Planctomycetota bacterium
CGTCACGTTCGGCAGCAGTGGCCTCCCCGCCTGACTTCAGGGCGCCGGCCCGAAGATCTCATCGAACCACTGGGGCGCGTCCTGAATTCCGATCGCAGGCGAGTTCAGTTGCTCAAAAACCGACAAAGGCGAGACGGTGAAGTCCGGCAGCCCCGTCGGCGGGGCCGTGGTCATGATGTCCTGGACATTGTCAACGTGCCGCAGGCCGGCCAGGTGCCCCGACTCGTGCACGGCCACCTCGCCAATCGCAGCCGCGTATTCTTGCGGCGTACTCCAGAACCCGGCGAAGGTGTTGGTGTAAATGATCGCGGATCCGGTCAAGGTATCGTTGCGTGGATCGATATAGTCCGAGCTAGCGGCCCACAAAATATGGTAACCGCCGAAGTGGACCGTCTGATACGGGGGCTCCGGCGGATCGCCTTCGTCGCTGCTGGTGATTACGACGTTCCACGGGGCGTAGCGGTCGCGGGCGAACTGGAGGATTCCGTTTTTGACGATAAGCGTGTCGTTATCGTCAAAGGATGGATCGAGATCGCTCGCGTCAAAGGGCGGGAAGCTTATCGGCGGATCTCCGGCGACCCCGATGCCCACACCCCCGGCGAAATTTAAGTAGATGCGCTGCTGGCGTCGCACGAGGCCAAAGTCGCGCTGCAGGCCCACATTGACGCCGTGCCCGGAGTCCAACACGACGTAGTAGTGCGAGCTGTTGTGCCCGACGACCAGCTTGGTATCCGGCGTGAAGAGAACAAAGCGTTCCTGATACCAGGTGAACATCTTCTGGTCGGCATCCAGGACCATCACGCTAAATCCATCCGCGTCGTACGTTTGGCCGTAGGCGGGCGTCGAGAGCAAACTGAGGAAGACCCGGTCGCCGCGGCTGAGCGGGCCGAGATCGAAAATCTGCCGATCCGTTGTCGGCGCGACAACGATAGCGGCCTGGTCGTTGACGAACGGGATCGCTGGGGTGGACGTGTTGATTTCGTCCGTAAACGGATCGATCACGTTGACGACTGCCGCCGCGTAGTCCCGTTGCGGAGGGGTGCGATCGGTGCGCACCTCCGCCCAGAGGTAATACTGTCCGGGGGCGACGTCCTGCCCGTCCAGCGCGGCCACCTGCTTCAGCGAGAGCGCTGCCGGTATGACCACGTTCAAGTCGTTTCCGTTGGGCGGGTCGGTATCCAGGCGGATGTCGTTCTTGGCGGCCACCGCTGCCAGGATGCTCAGGCCGTCGGGCGTAAAGGCCACCGCGCTGATCGGTGAGCTGCAGGTCTGGCTGGATTGCGCCAGGTGGCCGCCGGGCTCCTCGTATACCGCCAGGGGCTCGAGCGTGTACTGCTCCTGCCCGGTGACCAGATCCCAGACGCGGCCGACCCCGTCGTCGCCGCCGGTTACCGCCAAGAGTCCCTCCGGTGAAAAGGCGACCGAAGCGATGCCCACGCCGTCGCCATTCGTGAAGGTCTGCCTCAGCTCGCCGGCCAGGGTCCAGACTCTGGCGGTGCCGTCCGCGCTGCCGCTCAAGAGGACGCTGCCGTCGGGTCCGAAGGCGACGGCGGTGACGACGTCGGTATGCCCGTTGAGGCTGACCACTTCGGCTCCGCTGGTAATGTTCCAGACCCTGGCGGTGTTATCCGCGCTGGCCGTGGCCACGAGCGCGGGATCAGCCGGCGAGAAGGCGACCGCGCGTACGGCGAGATCGAGCACGAAATCCCGCAGGACGGAACCGTCGCTCAGGTTCCACACGATCGCATGGCGATCGTTCCCGCCACTGAGTATCTGATCCCCGTTGGGCGAGAAGTCCACGCTGTTGACGCCCGCCGCATGGCCCACGAACTGCCGCACCAACGCCCCGTCAGCCCGCTCGCGCACGACCACGGCACCGTCGGCCTGCCCGTAGACGAACGAAGCTCCGTCCGGAGCAAACGCCACGGAGGTAATGGCCGCGGAGCCCGTGTACTCCTGTTCGAGCACGCCGGTGACGGTGTCGTGCAGCCGCAACGTGCCGTCTTCACTGGCGGTGAAGATCCGAGTTCCGTCCGGCGAGAAGGCGGCCGCGTTCACCGCGTCGTCATGCCCGGTAATGGTGAGCAACGTGGAGCCGTTGTTGGCATCAAAAACGACCGTCTGGGCCCAGCAGAAGTCCCTGTCTCCGTCGAGGCCCGCGCGGATCGTATACGGCACCCCGGCCTCCACCTCGAAGACCGCCCCGATCCAAAGCGGCGAATCCACCGAGACTACGACGTTCGGGACCTCGGGCGGCGGAACCCGAACTTCGATCTCCGGTTCGCGGATGCCGATCGAGATGATGACCTGGTCACTTCCGGTCACGCCCTTATCGTCGGTTACGGTGAGCTTGGCGCGATAGGTGCCGGCGGAGGCATAGGTGTGCGGGACGGCAACCAGGAACTCGCGCGAGCCGTCGCCGAAATCCCACTGGTACTCGACGATCTCCCCATCGAGGTCAAAGGAGCTTGAGCCGTCGAAGTTGATGATGGCGGGAGCGGATTCGGCGCTGCGTGTGTCCACCGAAATGCGTGCGACGGGTGCCTCGGTGACGGCGATGATGAGACTGCGGGTGTTCTGCGCGCCCTGCTCGTCGGTCAACGTCAGCGTGACCGTGAAGTCGCCGGTGGTCGTAAACGTGTGTGACGGGGAGATGTCCTGGCTGGTCTGCCCGTCGCCGAAATCCCAGAAGCGGGCCACGATCAGCCCGTCGTCCGTGCTGGCGTCGGAGCTGAAGCGAATGGTCAGCGGGGCGACGCCGCGGACCACGTCGGCCGTAATCACCGGCACGGGGGGCAGGTTGAACAGGATACCGGCGGCGCCGCCCGTGACGCAGCCGGGAAGGCCGACCTGCACAAGGGCCAACGGGGTCGCCAGGATCGCCAGGACCACAGGTCCGATACAACGTTGACGCAGCATACCAGGCTCCTCAGCCAGACGGTTCAGGACTCCCCTAAAGTATGGGACCGACAAAAAGTCACATCAAGGGCTTGTCGGAAGATAGTACAATCAGGGTAGCTGGGGCCGCGGGCGGGTTTTGCTGCCCGGCGCGGGCCTGGTCAAGGAGGCACCGATGGTACAGCACGCCCGATTCCTGGGCTGGATGGTCGTATTTGCCACGTGTTTGGGGGGTTGCCCGCTCGTGCTGCAACCCGAGGGTGGCGGTTCCACGCCGGCCGCCGACGGGTCGGGCAGCACCGGTTCCGCCGGTGGAACGCAGGGCGGCCAGGTTGCCGGGACCGACCTCGCGGCCCAGTTTCCGGACTGCCAGAAGCTGGCTGACGGGGGGGCCTGGCGGGCCCGTATCCTCGAACTGGTCAACCGAGAGAGAACGCGGGCGGGCTTGGCCACCCTCACTCGTAATGCGGTTCTCGAGGCCCAAGCCACGCAATACGCGTGCGAATTGATCCACTACGAATACTTCAGCCACATCAATCCGTTCACGGGCACGGAACTGGAAGACCGGACCGCCGAGTTCGGGTACGTGTACGCGTGGATCGGAGAGAATCTGGCCGCCGGGCAGCCCAGCCCCGAAGATGCCTTCGACGGCTGGATGAACAGCGAGAGACACCGCAACAACATTCTTGATCCACGTTTCACCGAACTGGGCGTGGGCGTCCGCACCGGCGGCGAGTACGGCATCTACTGGGTCCAGGAGTTCGGCACGCCCCGGCCTTAGAGCCCCTAACGAGAGCAGGGTGGCACGCGCGTCCCGTCCGTGAAACTCGCGGCCGTTTTGCCTTGCGGCCGGCAGTATGACGTTATAGGTCGCGTGGCCGGGCGGGACACAATTGACACCTTATCGGGCGTTCGCCCGGAGCACCGCACCACCTGTTTCCGATCCCGCGTTTTCCATTGATTCTCGCACAGCAGCCGGCCTAGAGTGTAGTGAAGGTGGCGACGGCAATTCCCGGGGACACGCCGACCGCCCACGTGCCGGCGCTGACCGCCGTGGGCACGCCCGAGGAGGCGAAAGAATGCTCTGGGTTTGGACACCCCAACGAATCCGCCTGGTCATCTACTTCGTGGCAGCGTACGCCGCCCTCTGTTAGTATCCTGAGTGCCAGGTAGACTGAGCAAGAGGCTTGCGGATCACAGCGCTATGAGCCGCACGCTTCAGCTTGCGCGGCACTGCGACGCGCGCTGAAGCCCCCGGCTCAGTTGCGAGATGCCCTCGACCAATTTCGTGCTCCCGACCCTCAACGGCAGCGAACACGGGGCCAACGTATGTCACGCCGACCGTTCGACATCGACCAGTTGCGCTCGTGGACCGAGCTGCGTTTTGACCGCTCGGGCGGTCCCGGCGGCCAGCACGTCAACAAGGTCAGCACGCGCGTGACGCTGCTGTTCGACTTTCGGGCCTGCCCGGCGTTGTCAAGCGCCGACGTCAGGCGGATTCGCCAACGACTGGCGACACGCCTGTCGCGCGACGGTCGGCTGCGCGTCGTTTGCCGAACGGCCCGGACGCAGACAGCCAACCGGCTGCTCGCCGAACAGCGCC
>JAUWXH010000335.1 GCA_030616465.1 Planctomycetota bacterium
GGATGATGTCTAGTTCCCATTCTCACTTTTTTGTAGTTGGGGATGATAACCGAATCCAGGGTCAAATCTCTCTTGAGAATTTACGACCTATCTTAAAGGATTACGAGGTTCTTTGTGACGTGATAATCGCTTCAGATCTGATGAACCACGACGTAACAGTGGTGAAAGCTGATGAGTCCCTTGACATGGTTATGCAGCTCTTTGGCAAGTTTAAGCTTGATGAGGTTCCTGTAGTAGGCAATGGTCAGCTGGTTGGCACGGTACGGAGAAGTGATGTGATAGAGGCCTACAACCGGGAGACCATCAAATTAGATATGGCTTCCGGTTTGGCGACCTCTTTTCGTCTCCAACAGAAAATGCAGTCAAAGCAATTGGCTGTGGCTGGGGGATTTATAATATTGGAAGTCAGCACTCCCAGAATTTTTGTAGGTAAGAGTCTGGAAGTATTAGACCTCAGGGAACGTTTTGGGGCTACGGTTTTGACTATCAAAAGGGAGGTTGAAGAGGGAGAGGATAAGGTCTCTTACCTATTGCCCACGTCTTCTACCACTATAAAAGAAGGGGATGTGCTCATAGGTTCGCGAGCGGCAATCGAGCAGGAAGGCGGTGTCGGCCCGGCCCAGCACCGAGACGTACTGGTCCATGATCCCGCACGGGACGCCGGCAAACGCGTGTTCCGCCTGGCGGCAAAGGTCGGCCAGTTCCGCGGGTGCGAGGGATACGCCGCTGATGCTCGTGAGCGCCAGGGCCGCCGCGACCTCGAGGGCGGCCGAACTGGAAAGCCCGCCGCCGACCGGAACCTCGCTTTGGATCAGCAGGTCGAACCCGTCGAGCGGTGCTCCGCGTCGTCTGAGCAGATCGGCGACGCCGGCGACGTAACTCGTCCAGTGTGGGTGCTCTTCGGCGTTCCAGTCGTCGAGCGGCCAGCTCTGCTCGTCGGCGAGATCCAGGGAGACGGCGCGCGTGACGCCGTCCCGGCGACGGGCGCAACCCACCCAGGTGCAGAATTCGAGCGCGATGGGCAGCACGTAGCCGTCGTTGTAATCGGTGTGCTCGCCGATCAGGTTCACGCGCCCCGGGGCCCGCGCGAGCGCTTCGCAAGTATGACCAAAGCGTGCGGCAAACGCCTCACTGATCGTCAGGCGGTCCATCGTGGCCGGCTTCCTTTAGCAGGCGGTGCCGCAGGGCGGGCATCATGCTCGTTATTTCGCGGGCGTAGCGGCTATTGGGGAACTCGCGCACCAACTGCTGGCCGACTTCGATCGCGCCGCGATACTGCTTGTCGCTGACCGCCATGCTGAACTGCACGCCCATTTGGAGCAGTCTGGCCTTGAACACGCCGCGCGCCGACTCCTTCAGGGCGGCCGCCTCGTTCGGGGCCAGGTAGCCGTCCAGCTCGAACAGCAGTTGGTGGGCCCGATCCACGTCGTGCAAGCGCACCGCCTGGCTGTACTCGTTGAGCAGGTGGCGCTTGTATTGCTGGCGGCGGAGGTCGAGCTCGCGGTGCAAGTCGGCGATGCGCTCGTCGTCGGGAAACAGGGCTTGCAGCCGCTCGCTTTCCCGGCGGGCCTGCTCCCATCTTCGGGCGGCGCAGACCTTGTCGAAACGTGCCAGGGCGGCCGCGAGCTGCTCCTCGCGCGTCGCCTTACGCGCTCGCTCCACCTCCTGACGGAAGCGCTCGGCCTCATCGCGATAGCCGAACTCCTGGTCCAGCTCGCGGATGAGGTGTTCGGTCGCCTCCCAGTCCTGGCGGACGATCGCCCCGTGAATCGTGTCCCGCAGGAACTCGTAATCCTTCTCACGATAGACGATCTTCTTGGCCCAGTCGGAGAGGGTGATGTTCTCGGCGATGGTGTGGCTGTAGTCGGCCTCGCGTCGGAGCAGCTCGACCAGGTCCAGCATTGCCTCGTACGCGCGGTAGGAGTTGCTGGCGAACTTGTGCGTGAGCACGACGTGGCAGTAGATCAGCACGCCCAGGAACAGCGCCGCCGCTCCGCCGCACACGAACGCCAGCCCGAGCGGATAGCTGCCGGTCCCCAGCGTATAGACGCCGTAGCCGCAGGCCACGAATGAACCGATCACGTCCAGCGTAAGGGCCGTTGCAGCTATGCGCCGTAGGCCCCGGAACCGCACCGAAATCGCGGCCATGCTTCACCTGCCTGGTTGCTCTCACGACGCCGACGGAGCGAACAGCCGTCCAGCGTGTTTCGGACGATTTGACCGGCGTACCGTGTGTCGATCGACCGCGAACAGGGCGTCCAAGATCGGCCCGCTTTCAGACGCCTTGTTTCGCACCACGGGGTGTTGTTGTCATGCGGCGGCGGCGGGTTCCCGTGATGCTGGCCTTGGTCGGCTGCGCTCGGCCGGGGCGACCGACCGAGTCGCCGGCGGCCCGGGCTCACGCGACCCGTACCGTGTTCAACCCGTCCGGCGTCGGCCGGACGTGCCGCACGATCGACCCGGTGTCATCGGGCTCGCCCTCGGAGGGGTTGAGGTCTTCGATGCCGCCCCCGCCGCTGGCGCCATCCCCGCCATCGCCGGTCGTACCGCTACCTTCCCCGCCATCGGCTGTCCCGTCGCCCTGGCCCCCCGAGTCCGGAGTCCCGCTGTCGGTCGGCGTGGCCGGGATGAATACCGGCCGCAGGAAACCTTTCAACGCGTCAATGAACTCGGGTGTCTGGAAGCCCACCGACAGCGCGGTGAAGAACGTCGAGAGCAGGCTGTCCACGAGCCGAACGTGAAACTTGCTGTTGTCCTGACTCTGCGCGCGGCTTACGACATCTTTGCTGGGCAGCCGGGCGATGGCGCCGGATGCGCTATCGTCACGGCTCTTGGCGGACAGTCCGGAGATGTCGATCCCCGCTGCCGCGATCATGGCCAGCGCGTCGGCGGGAATACCGGCGAGGCTGCCGGTTGTGCCGCCGGTCGATGGCCCGACCGAGTCGAGCAGCCCGGAGCCACCGGTACTCGTCGAGCTTCCGCCGAGCCCGCTCGCGCCGGTGAACAGATTCGCCAGCGATCCGAGCGCCCCGGATCCGGTGAGCTGGGTGATCAGATCGCCGAGGCCGGAGGTTCCGCTGGTGGAACCGTCGCTGCCGGCAGTACCCTGCTCTTGGCCGTCCTGGACCGGGCTGCCAAAGCGGGGCCCGTTCACCCGCGCGTTGATGAGCTCCGCGTGCCGGGCACGCGCGGCGTTGACCCAGTTGCTCGGGGCCCGCGCGCGCAGGGCTGCGGCGCGGACGTTCTGCGCCGGTGATTTCTCCGCCAGCGGGGCGTTCAGATCGTCGTCCTGGGCCCAACCGGTGGCGATGAAGAGCGTTGCGACCAATCCGACGGTGACAGCGAAGCGGTTCATAAGACTCCCTCTTCCTCGGGCTCGCAGTAAACTGCGCACGCTGACCGATGTATTATAGCGTAATCGGCAAAGCGCGGATGCACCAGCAAAGCTTGATTATCGAAAGGTATACCATCATGGGGTCGAGATTACCAGCCGGGCTCGGAGCCGGCCTCTGGGCCGGATTCGCCTATCTCCTTTTGTCTGTGGCACTTACGGGGTGCGAGCGGTCGCCGACCTCCGCCAGCGGTGCCCGGATCGGGTCCACGGAGGTTCTCATTTACCTTATCG
>JAUWXH010000366.1 GCA_030616465.1 Planctomycetota bacterium
CGTCGCGCGGACTGCGTGCGTCGATGGCGTTCAGGCGAAAGAACGAGCGATGGGTTCGCCCAAACCGTTTTAGCCGCAACTTTACCGCCATTTCGCTCTCCGCGCAGGACATCGCCCGAATCATCGACCCTCGCCGGGCACAATGCCGGCGCCATACCCACGCTGCTCTGAAGCGGATGTCTAGCCCCTCAGTATATGGCAGCTTGCGATCGTTGCCAAGCCGAAAAATCGCTCGCCGCCGAAAAGCTGAAAACCGGGTCCCGTGCTCCGGTCCCGGGGGCCTATCTGGCCGGCCCCCCGACGGCGTTCGCCGGATATCACTTGGGCATGAAAAAGGGGCCCGGAACGTTTCCGGGCCCGTGTCTGCCAGCCAGTAATCTGGAGCGTGCTGCCGCCTGCCGCCCTAGCGGTTCGCCGTGCTCGGCTGCTTTTCGTAGCTGCTGAGCAGCTCCCGGGCCGCCTGGTCCACGCTGCGTGACGGCCGCCAGCCGAGCTGGCCCTGCAGCTTGGAGTTATCTCCGCACAGAACCGGGATCTGCTGGTCACTGTCGACCGGCAGGTCGGCAAGCGTGACCTGCCGACCGCTGGCCTGCACCATCATCTGCACGATTTCGCGGACGGAGCAGGCCTGCCCGCCGCAGATGTTGTACGCCTGATTCGGGATGCCCTCCTGCAGCAGCCGCTCGTAAGCCTCCGCCACGTCCCGAACGTGTAGCATGTCTCGCCGGCAGGACAGATCCGGGAGTTGCAGCTCGTTGCCGTGCGCGCCGGCGTCCCACTCGGCCAGCTCCTTGGCGACCGCCCCGAAGAAGAAGCGGTCCGATTGCCCCGGGCCGATGTAGTGGAACGGCCGCGCGATGGTCACGTCCAGGTGATAATCGCGGTAGTAGGTGTGGGCGATCGACTCGGCCGCCACTTTGAGCGAGGCGAAGGTGCTGAGCGGTTCGAGCGGGGTTTCCTCGTGCAGGGGGTGTCCGTTGTCGCCCGCGTTCCCGTACACCTCGCACGTGCTGGCCATCACCACGCGTGTTCGGAAGTGTGCCCGCCGCACCCCGTCCAGCACGTTCGCCCAAGCCGTGACGATTGACTGGTACGCCGTCAGCGGCTCGGCGGAAGCCTCGTGGGCGTGCGACGTGCCGGCCAGGTGGACGATCCCGTCCGGGCGTACGCTGGCGATCACGCGGGCCACGTTGATCGCGTCGGCCACGTCGCAGACCAGGGCTTTGCCGAAGTGGCGTTCGTAGGCCAACTTGCGGGCCCGATTCCGCACGCCGGCGACGACTTCATAGCCCCGTTCGCGCAGGTGTTGGGTGAGGTGCGTCCCCAGGAAGCCCTCCGCTCCGGTGACAAAGATGGTGTTCACAGTCATCCTCCTTCGAGGACTCGTACGCACGTCCACGTGCGATGACAATGACCGCGCCCCGAGGAAAGCGGTCTGGTTTCCGCCACGATTACGTATCGGCATTCCGTGGGGGGCAGTTTGGTAAGGAGGTGTCGAGTCGGCCAGTTCGACAGGTTTTCCGGACCGTGCTTGCCCCGCGGCCAGCGCCCGCTAGCCGACCGTGGTGGTTCTGCGCCACGGTGCTGCCCGGCCGGCTCCGCTCCGGCGGCGGCCTCAGCCAGTCTCGGGCCGCGTTCAGCCCGGCCGGCCGAATCCGCCGGACTTCCGATAACTCGCCATACATGCTGATGCGCCCGCCGATGCCTGCGCGTCCGCCGCCGCTGCTTGAGCCGGCCGGGACCCCTCGCTATCCTGTTCTTTCGCCGTCTTGTCGGCCCTCATAGGGAGTGCTGCCCATGTCGATGGATGACATTTTGCTCGAAGCCGACGACCACATGGACAAGGCTGTCGAGTTCCTCAAGCAGGAGTTCCGCACGGTTCGCACGGGCCGGGCCTCGGTGGGGCTGGTGGACTCGCTCAAGGTCGCTGTCGAGTCTTACGGCACGAGCCTGACGCTCAAGGAGCTGGCCAACCTTGCGGTGGCCGAGGGCAACGTGATCATCATCAAGCCCTTCGACCCCTCCACGCTCAAGGATATCGAGCGGGCCGTCGAGAAGAGCGGCTTGGGCATCAACCCCCAGAACGACGGCAAGCTCATCCGCCTGCCGGTCCCGCCGCTATCCACCGAGCGTCGCGATCAGCTCGTGACGCGGATCAAGCAGCTTGCCGAGCAGCAGCGGATTTCCGTCCGCAGCACCCGCCGCGACGCCAACCGGGCTCTCGACGCCGAGAAAAAGGCCAAAACGCTGACCGAGGACGACGTCGAGCGCGGCCAGAAGCAGGTTCAGGAGCTCACCGACGACTACTGCAAAAAGATCGACGACCTGCTGGTTGAAAAGACCAAGGACATCATGGAAATCTGACCGGCGCCAGCGGCCTCCGGCCCGTGGGCCCTGTGTCGCTGGGACTCCGGGAGGTTAAATGGTCAAATGGTCAAGTGGTGAATGGGCCGTCCGGGGCGCCGCTTCTTATTTGACCATTCCCCATTTCACCATTTGACTCTCTTCCGTGTGCCACCGCCGTCCTGGCCTTCCAGGGTGGGGGACGGAGATCGTAGTGCCCGCCGTCCCGCCGGCTGCAAGCTCCACTTCGCGCTTTGCGGGAGAATCCCAGCGCGGTATACTGATTCCACGCGCGGTTGTTGGATGTCGGACCTGTTCCTGGCGTCGGAGGAGAGGCGATGTTCAAGACTGAGACCGACTGGCCGGTCTTCCAGTTCGCGATGGGTCTGCTCCTGGGGGTCATGTCGCCACCGCTCTTAGCCCAATGCGAACTCGCCAAGCTGACCGCGTGTGACGCGGCGTACGATCAGCGGTTCGGCACTTCGCTTTGCCTCAGCGGCGACGCAGCCGTGATTGGGGCTCCTTATGACAGCGAAGTCGCGGAGGAGGCCGGCGCGGCCTATGTACTGCGGCGACAGGACAATGGCACCCCGGATGATCCCGCCGACGACTTTTGGGTCGAGGAGGCCAAGCTCACCGCATCGGACGCGGCCGCAGACGAACGCTTCGGCATTGCGGTTGCGATGCACGGCGATCGGATCGTCGTGGGGGCTGATTTGGACGACCACGGCGGCACCCTGTCCGGGGCTGCCTATGTCTTCCGACACGATGGCGCAACCTGGGTTGAGGAAGCCAAGCTAACCGCGTCGGACGCGGACAGCCTCGAGCAGTTCGGGAGGGCTGTCGCCATTCAGGGGGACGTGATCCTCATCGGGAAGCCGCATGTCCGCAGCACTCCGCCGCAACCCCCGGGATCGGTCTACGTGTTTTGCCGTGAGGGAACCGAATGGATCGAGCAGGCGAAGCTGACCGCATCTGACGCTCCGGATGGGGCCGGCCTGGGCGTCTCGCTTGCATTCTCG
>JAUWXH010000373.1 GCA_030616465.1 Planctomycetota bacterium
TGATCGGTATCGCCGTCCCCATCGAGATCGCCGACGCATGGCGGAGCAGGCATGATCACCCGGCCGACCCAGGTCCGCCAGGATGAAGTACGGTACTCGTTGTGGGTCCAGAAAGTGCCGGGGTTGTCGGGTTCTTCGTCCACGCCGGCGTAGTCACCCCAGCGGCTACTCTCCTCGGGTGAGGTGCTTTCCTGCATGGTGACCGGATCGTGGAAGGTGCCGAGCGGGTCGTCGGCCAGACGAATCGCCCGCTGAACCGAGATGTACTGACTGCTGGACGACCGGCTGAAGCAGATGATGGCGTTGCCCTGGTCGTCCGCGTTGATGTCGGCCATCCAGTTGTACTCGCCGACGCCGTAATCGAACGTGCCCCACTGGCGCAGCGACGGGTTCTGGCCGCCGCCCGGCCAGCCGTTCATCTCGACCTCGTACCAACGCACGCGCGCCGTGCTATCTTCGCCGATCGTATGCACCAGCCAGAGCGAGCCGTTCCGGTAAACACCGTTCTTGATGCGAAAATCAATGGTGTCGGCGCGGTTCGAGGTGCCGAGCTGCCTGGCGTCGGGCGGCTGCTGGAAGTACGGCACGGTGAGGTCGAAGGTGTGCCGCGTGGGCGAGCCGAGCGGATCGGTCACCGCCTCCAGCGCGATCCGCGTGTTGCTCCCGGAGTAAGCGGTGGCGAAGTATTGGGCGGGCGCGTCCGCGTCATAGGTCTTGCTGTTTCCAAGCGAGCGCGGATAGCTGCCAGTCTGAATGGCCGAGATGCTCACCGGATCGCCTACAAGGGTCGGGGCCTTCGGAATGACGAAGACCCAGTTCCCGCCGGGGTAGCCGGCAAAGAAGTCAGCGGCGAGGTAGATGGCCTCGGGCCCCACGCCCAGGTTGGGGAAGTCGATGAAGTCACCGCAGCTCGAGGTCACGAAGCGGTACTTGTGCCAGGTCCCGTTGGGGTTGGAGTCGTCCGAGACGGCCAGGTTGAAGGCCATGTCACCGTTGTCGGCGTGCTCAGCCGCCGCAACCATGAACCGGCCGGAGAGAGCGTCGTAGAGGGCGATCGGGTCGAAGACGAAGCTGGTCGCACCGACCGAGCCCCAGAACCCGTCGGGCCCGTTGATGTCCTGACTGAAGGTCTGCGTGCCATCCTGCGTGAAGAAGCCGATCCGACAGTTGACCACCAGCACCACGTGCTCGGGACCCACGCCCAGGTCCGGGTCGGGCGGGTTCCAGCCCGTGGAGTGGAAGCCGACGAAGCCGTAGTCTTCATCGCGCACTGGCGGGCTCGGTCTACGCGGCTCGTACACGGAGTCCAAGTGGGAGACCGGCGGAATCGGCGGCTCGACCCTGACTGCCACGTCCAGCGAGCCAGCGGCCAACAGCGAAAGTCCAACGCCACGCTCGTCGTCCTGCCCCGTGTTGCCGGTCCAGACAAACGCGAGCTGGTCGCGCTGCGTCCAGACGGCCTGGCGACCACTGGCGGCAATGGTGAGAGCCTGGCGCCCTTCGTTGAAGTCGTTGACCCGGAAACCCTCGCCAACGGGCACGCCGTCGGACGCGAAGCACTGGGCCTGGATTTCAGCCGGCGTCGCGCGGTGCGACGGTCGCTGCACGGCTTGCTCAGCCGCGGCCCGCTCGGGGGTATCCACGTTATACGAGATCGCGAAGCGGCCGTCGGACGCAACGGCGACCGTCGCGCCGCTACGCCACTCCGGACCGCTGGCCACGATTTGGACGGGGCCGGCAGCCACACCGTCGGCATCGAACACCCGGTACGCAACGGCGTAACTGTCCTCCCACCACATCATCCAGGTCACGACGAAGCGTCCGTCGGCGTCGGCATCGACCGCCGGCTCGACGTGCATGCCGCCGTCCGCATCGTTAACCACCCACTCGGAGCCCAGCGGCGTACCGTCCGCCGCGAACCGACGCGCGTACAGGTTACCGGGCCGGCCGTCGGCGTCAGTACGCGCCCAAACAGCAACAAAACGGCCCGCCGGTAGGCCGGCCACCGCCGGCACCGACTCACGACCCGCTTCCGCTTCGCCGAGCAAGAACTCGTCGCCGACGGGCTCACCATCGGACGAGAAGACCCGGCCCATCGCGACCACCCGGCCCAAATGGTCGGAGGTCCAGACGATCAGAGCGTCGCCGGCATCGTTCGTCGCCACCGCCGGCTTCGACTGATGCCCCGCGGTCGTCTGGTTGACGAGAATCTCGTCAGACAACGGGCCGAATTCACCTGCGTCGGCAAGGCCGAAGCGCCGGGCGACGATCGCACCCTGCTCGCCGTCCTGAAAGTCCGATTGCCAAACGATCCAGGCATCGGCGCTTCCGTCGTACGCGACCGCCGGATCGGATTGCATGCTGTCGGTGGTCTGGTTGACGTGCATTTCGTCGCCGATACGGCGGCCGAGCGCGTCGAACCGCTGCGCGAAGACGCCAAACGTTCCCCGCTCCTGACGCCGGCTGCCCCAGGCGACCAGCAGATTGCCATCCGGATCGACGTCAATCGACGGATGGGTCTGGCGGTTATAGGCGTATGTGTTGGCGCGGGTTTCGACGATCCGG
Organism: Planctomycetota bacterium; assembly: GCA_030616465.1. Taxonomy (GTDB): domain Bacteria; phylum Planctomycetota; class Phycisphaerae; order UBA1845; family Fen-1342; genus JAUWXH01. The sequence goes on from JAUWXH010000373.1 coordinate 2,566, forward strand.
ACCGCGACCTGGTCGGACATCGTGGCGGACGACTTGTCCGGGCACTTGCAGCCTGCGAGCAGGACCGCCGCAAACGCGACAGTTATCAGAGCGGCCAGTCTAGTCGTATGCACTGGTGCCTCCTTTCAAGCGCACATTCGCACGATGAACCGCGGGCGTTTCCGGAGAGCGGACGTCGCAATCGCCCACGCGCGGCCTCGCGCTATTCAAGCACCTCGCCCGGCGCAGCCAGTCACCGCCTCCCGACGGCTCGCCCAAACGGCTCACACTCCGAGCCTAACGGATGACAATCCCGGTTTCCAGCGAAAAACGGTGACCAGCGAGCCAAACACCCGATAGGCACGACCCCCAGCGCTAATACGCGACGCCCACGGCCCCGCAACGCCCCCGGCGGCTCACCTCACTTTCTCGTACCTGAGGATCCGCCCTGTTCAGCGTCGCCATTGGCGATGCCGAGTGATCCGGCCGCCGTAGCTGTGACGGGTGTACAGCACAGGCATGTCGCGGGAACCGCACTGCGGACACGCGAACCCGCCCGGCAGAACGCGGTTTACGCGCTTGACGTCGCGAGTTGCGAGGGCCACCATTACCAGCAAGTTGTCGGACTAAGAGCGCCTAACAAAACCGGTGTTTCAGTGTACTCAGACAAATCATCGCGCAGCCGAGGCTGAGGAATCCCTCGTGGCTGTCGTCACGTCGCTCGTAGCGAACACGCAGTCGCCGGAACTGATGCAGCCAGCTAACGGTTC
>JAUWXH010000109.1 GCA_030616465.1 Planctomycetota bacterium
CACGCAACACGGCGAGATCACCTGGTGGCTCGACCCCCAACGCGGTTGCTCCTCGGTGCGCGTGACCCGCTCGAAGGACGGCGAGATACTGCAAGAGTCGCGTAGCACGCTGAAGCAGTTCGATGGTGTTTGGTTTCCGGAGACTGTCGCGTTCTTCCGTAGCGCGTACCAGGACGGGAAAGAGCCCTGCGAGGTTGTGCGCATTCATTCCGCGTCGTTCAATCAGCCCGAACACCCACAGCGCCTGACACCGAACGACATCGGGATCGACGCGTGCTTCAACGTCGCCATGCATGACGAAAACGGCAAGCCAGCCGGCCTGTTCAAGTGGGACGGTGAGAGGATCATCACTATCGAGGAATGGAATCAGCGTGAGGAGGCTGGCGAGCTCAAGCCAGGACCGCATGCCCAACGGCTGGCCGCCCGGGCCAGAGACATCGTCGAGAGAGCTCGCGAGCGCGGAGATCCGAAGCTCGCCGCACACGAAGCGTCCAGCAGAGGCAGAGACGCTGCGCTAACCCCAGTGGGGCTTGTCAAAGCCTCGCTTGAATCGGAGTGGGAGGCGTACACGCGCCGGTTCATCGGAAAGTACGGCCTAAACGAGGAACAAAGCAACAAGGCGTGGGCGATTCTCAAGGACTGTCAGGAGCGGGCAAACCGATACCTGGCCAAATGCCAGAAGGACTTCGAGAAACTTGATGAGCAGGCTGAGGGCCTGAAGAAGTCCGACGCGAAGGACAGAGCCCAGCGACTGGCGGCCATTGACAAACGCCACCGGAAGCTCATGCAGCCCATCGACGAGATTTTTGAGAAGCAGCTCAAGCCGCGCTTGGAGAAGCTGCCGACCAGCGCACAGCGCCGGGCGGCGGAGAAGCGGGAAAAGCCAACGTCGAAGCCAGCCAAGGCAGGGGGTGGACAGCCGTGACCGGTGAAGTAGTCAAATGGTTAAGCGGTCAAATGGTCAAATGGGTGAATGGGTAAATGGTTAAATGGGGGTGCCGGGGGGCCGAGCCGTCGATTGGGTAGATCGCCAAGCAGGGGGATCAGGGGGTAGCCCGGCCGCGATCCAGACAATGGCAACGGCCGCGCGATCGGGAGTGGTTTCAGCCACAGCGATCACGCGGCCGCAACGAGGTACGGAGGTCAATGGTGTAGCTACTGGGCGGTCGAACCGTCCGCTTCCACCTCCTCCGCATCAAGGAGCAGATTTCGCGCTGTCCGCGTCAGTCGTCATGGCAGCCGCCGCGGCGTCGGGCGCATCGGCTGCCGGGGGGGCTTCAGGCACATCCGGCGCGCTGCCCGATGCGGCGGGGTCCCAGACGCGGAGCTCGGTGACCTCGTGTGAGACCTCGTAGTCGCCCGGGTCGTCGGTGAAGACCCGGACGGTGAACTTCCGCGTCGAGCCGGGCAGCAGGGGTCCACGCCACTCATCCTCGATGGTCAGCGGCGTGGCGACATAGACCGCCCGCTCGTACGCCGGCACGCCGTCCTCGTCCGCAATCACGACGCGCAGGGCCATCAGCGAGATTGTCTCGGTGCCGTTGTTGACGACTTCGACGACGGCACGTTGGCGGTGCTCACTGTAGCGCCCCGGCACCAGCCGGACCGCAACATCCACGTGCTCGCGGTAATCCGGGTCGCGCCGGTCGTGCAGGGCGTCGGCCATGGCCGGCGGCAGGGCCTCCCCCCAGTTCGGCAGGGCCTCGAACAGGGCGTCGAGCCAGCCGGGCACACCTGTGACCAGCCTCTCCGTGGTGGAAAGGACCTGGACAACCTTGCTGTCCGCGATCCGCATGCCGTAGATGCCCACACCGGTCGCGCAGATCACGGTCGTAATCAGGAAGCCGAAGAACCCGTAGAACAGGCCATTGAGAAACCCGCCCTTCCTGACGATCACAGCGGGAACCGAACTCATCGCGATTCTCCTCATCTTGCCGTCTGCGCCAGGCGGGCCGCAACCGGATTCGGCCGCCCCGCGGAGACGTTCTGAAGAGGGATTCGGGTGACCGGCCGGATTATTGCGTGCGAGCGGCGACGCTTTCCGCAACCACTGACGTCCACCACGGCTGAGCCCGCGGGCGGGTATAATCACCACAGCCGAGCCCGGCCCAGGGCTCGAGCACGGAGGAGCCAACGTGGATCGGCCACGGCGACTGCCGGCCTGGGCGGGCGTTGTCATATCACTTTTGCTGGCAAGCGGTTGCGCGCCAGCGACCCCGATTTCCGCCGGGGATTGTGGGCCCATTAAAGCAGGTATCTCAAGACACCGATCGCCAGCGAGATTACCCCCAGGACGATGCCCGCCACCGCCGAGGCACGCACACGACCGGTGCCGAAGCCGGAACGCAGACTCAGCAGCCCGAAGATGATCGCCAGCAATGCCGGCACGAATAGGAAGAACGTGATCAGGGAGACGATCCCCAGCGCGCAGGCGGCGGCGGCGTGCGTGTCCCGGCTCATCGTGCGCACGCTGGGGGCCGCCTCGAGCGTAAACGGCGTGCCGCAGCGGGAACAGCCCATGGCATCGATCGGGCACTGCGCCTGGCAACGCGGACACTCGATCACCTGGGTGCCGTCTTGTCGGCGGATGATCTTGGGCGCCTGGTGCCCGCTGGCACCGTAAGCGTGTAGCGGGGTGGGGTCGCCCTTATCACCATCCAGGGCGACCGGCTTGAGGGGCAGCCCGGTGTGCGGGCTCAGGTAGGGGACGGTAAAGCGGGCCGAGCAGGTCGGGCAACGACCGGCCTGGCCGCACATGCCGGTGTGGGCCTCAAGCAGGCACCCGCACCGATCACAGGCGAAATTGAATCTGCGCCGCGGGGTGACCGAGGGAGCCCCGGCGCGGGCGCTGTGCCCGGGTGCCGCCGGCGGTGGCACCCGCAACACGCTTTCGCAGTGGGGACATTGAACCTCGCGGCCCACCCACGACCGCTGAGCGAGAATCGGACGCTCACAACGCCGACAGACCACCGTAAAATGCTCTGCCGAGTTGGCCTCGCTGTCGGACATGCGTCCCTCGGATCTGCCGGGAGCGCACCCGGGCGGCCGCGACGAACGCTCGCGCCGCACACCGATCGTACCGCCGAAACCACCCCCGGCCCCGGCTATACAAAGCCTACGCACATTGGTAAGGTGTGCAACCGGGGCAGGATGATGCTCGAGTCGAAATCAACAAAGCGCTCGAAGCTCGGACGCTTCGCCCTCCCCGCCGCCCTGGCCGCCTTGGCAGGGCTGGTCGTGGGCTGCCGGGCGCTGGCGGCCCCCTGGCTGCTGTGGGGTGCGGAGCCCACCCGCACCGTCCCGGCCGAATACCCCTATCTGGCCGGCAAAAAGGTCTGCGTGTTCGTCTGGGCCGAGATGGACACCCTCTTCGTCTATCCCCACGTCCAGCTCGAAGTCGCCGAGCACATCACGTACGCCATGCAGGGTAAGGTGCCGGGCGCTTCGTTCATCCCGAACCGTCAGGTGCAGGCGCTGCAACGGCGTGAGCCCAATTGGGACCGCGCGGACCCTGCCGTGCTGGGCAAGCGCTTCGGGGCGGAGCGCGTCCTGATGATCGAACTCACCCAATACGGCACGCGCGAACCGGACAGCCCACACCTGTACCGCGGGCGCATGTCGGCGAACGTCAAGGTGTACGACACGGGGTATCCCAAAGCCGCGCCGGCGTACAAGACGGTGGTGGAAACGGTGTATCCCCCGAATTCGGTCGGGCAGTGGGGCTCCAGCGAAAACAGCATCCGTCTGGCAACGATGCAGCTCTTCGCCGAGGAGTTGGCCGGCAAGTTCTACGACCGCAAGGTCAAGGTGCGGTGACATGCACAGGTGGAAGCTCGCCGCCGCGGGACTGCTCGTCCTTTGCACATCCACCGGCTGCAATATCCTCGGACCGGCTGCCTATTATCTCGGCCCGCGCCGCATACAGAAGGCGGAGTTCAAGCTGACGGAGGGTCGGCTGGCGGTGGTGATCGAAGCCGTCCGGCCGGAGCAGGACAACCCGGTCTTCACCCAGGCGCTGTTCGACAAGCTGGCGGAGATCTTCCGCGAGCAGAAGATCAAGAGCGAGCTCGTGCCCCACCGCGCGGTGCTCGAGCTTCGCCAGGCCCATCCCGACTTCGCCAAATGGAGCCTCCAGCGCATCGGCCGCGAACTGCGGGCAGAGCAAATCTTGTACTTGCGGATCGAGAACCTGCAACTGCGCGAGACGCCCGATCACCCGCTGGTTACCCCGGAAATCTCGCTGCGCAGCAAGGTCGTCGGCGTGCATGCGCCGACGCCCCACGCGCGCCTCTGGCCCGAGGAGACCGCGGGGCGCGCGATCTCCTGCAAGCGCCCGTCGAAAGAGGCGACCGACACGGAGCTGATCGATACCGAGGCGTGGAAGCTCGCCCACGACACCGCCCATCTCGTCTCCCACCCGTTCTTCGACGTGGACCTCGAAGAACGCACGCCGAGGGAACCATAACGGCGATGAACGCCCGTGCGACCGCGGTTCGCTTCGGCCTGCTCGCTTCGCTGGTTCTGCTCATCATCGCCGCTTCGTCACTGCTTGGACCGACCTCTCTGAGCTGGGGCGAGGTTCTTGGCCGCGAGCCAAGTCGGATCTACTGGCCGCTGCGCGTACCGCGTACGTGCCTGGCCGGTTTGGCCGGCGCGGGCCTGGCGGTTGCCGGTGTCGTCCTGCAGGCGCTGTTCCGCAACCCGTTGGCGACGCCGTATACGCTTGGCATCGCCAGCGGCGCATCGCTCGGTGCGGCCCTCGGCTCTCTGCTCGGGATCTCCGGGTACTGGCTGGGCATGCCGCGCTTGTCGTTGCTGGCGTTCTTCGGGGCAATCCTGGCGATGAGCCTGGTTTATCTCATGGCCCACCTGCGCGCCGGCCGCGACATGACCCGGCTGCTACTGGCCGGCGTGTGCATCGCCTATATGTGTGCGGCGGGGATTCTGCTGATCACCTATCTCGCGGACCGGGCCGTCACGAACGAGATCGTCCGCTGGATGATGGGTTCGCTCGATCGACTGTACCCGCGCGCCAACCTCGAGATCGCCGCTGTCCTGATTCCGGTGCTGGCGTACGCCATCTACGCGCATCGTGCCCTGGATCTGCTGTCGATCGGCGAGCAGTTGTCGGCGTCACGCGGGGTCGCGGTCGGACGCACAGTCTGGACCTGCTTCGTGCTCGTCGGCGTGCTGACCGCCGTCATCGTCTCGAATTGCGGGCCGATCGGTTTTGTGGGTCTGATGGTGCCACACATGGCCCGGACCCTGCTCGGCGTCCGCACGCTGCCGCTTGTCGTCGGATCGGCCTTGATCGGGGCGGCGTTCCTGGCCGCCTGCGACGGCATCGCCCGCGTCGCACTCAGCCTGATCTCGCAGCACCCGGGCGAGTACGAGCTCCCGGTCGGCGTGATCACCAACATCGTCGGAGCGGCGTTCTTCTTCTACCTGCTGGCGACCAGAGACGTATCCTACGCGCCGACGCGGTAGCCGGCCGGGCGCGTGGCACGGCCGTGTCGGCCGTGTGGCTTATCACGTGTCCCCCACCTCCAAAGAGGTGGGCCACACCGCCGTGGGAGAGGCTACTCGGACGGTGACTGATCCCGCTTGACCTGCGGGCTCAGCAGCAATACGCGCGCGCCGCCGAATGTGCGCTCGTCGCAGCAAGTGACGTTGCGGAGCCGCTGTTTCGGGAAGCGCGTTTTCGCCCCGTGTCGCAGCACGAGCAGCCCGTCCGACATCACCCGCGGCGTCAGCCGTTCGAGCAGGTCCAGCACGCGCGTGGGATCTTCCACGTCTGCGTAAGGCGGATCGACAAACACGAGGCCGAAGCCCGCGCCCGCCACCGGCGGAATACGCATCGTCCACGCGTTCTCGGCCGAGACACGCGCAACGGCGGTCAGCCCCAATGCCCGCAGGTTCGCGCGCAGAACCTGTAGCGCGCGGCGGTTGCTCTCCACGAACAGACAGGACCGCGCCGCGCGCGACAGCGACTCGATCCCCAGTGCCCCGCTGCCGGCAAACAGATCGAGCACGTCCAGTTCCGGCAGCGCGCCGCCGCTGCCGAAGCGGTGCCCCAACATGCTGAATAGCGACTCCTTGACGCGGTCGGGGATCGGACGGGTGGTCTCGCCCGGCGGGGCCTGAAGGGGTCGGCCTCGGAATTTGCCGGCGATCACACGCATCGGCGGGCGGGGTCCTGCGGCACCCAACGGGATTGTATCGGGCCGCCAGCCGTCGCTCGCCGCCGCTGACTGATCGCCGGCAATACGCGAACCGATACAGGTTTGTCATGATACGCGACCTGCGGACGATCCTCGACGGCTGGGAGTACGAGCCGGGCAAGATCTCGGTGCGGAAGATTATCGGCCGAGACGGCCGCACCAAAATCCAGACGCGGATCGACCTGGGCCTGTTGCAGCTCGAAACCACCGGCCGACCCGACGGCCAGCGCCCTTACGGTTGTACCTCACTTCTGGAATATCACGAGAGGCGCCGACAACAGCACGTCGCCCGACACGGCAGCGACGCCGGCTTCGAGCTCTCGCCCCAGGACTCCCAGGAGCTCCGCCACGAGGCCTATCTGCACTACCAACGCTACCTTTCGCTGTTTGTGCTGGAGGAGTTTGACGGCGTCCAGCAAGACACCGAGCAGAACCTGCGCCTGATCGACTTGGCAACGCGCTATGCCGCGCGCCTGTACGACCGGGAGTTGTTCGCCTCACAGCGGGCATACGTGCTGATGATGAACATCCGCGCGCGGGTCTACGAGGCGCTCGCCCACGAAGCGTACGAGACCGCCTTGTCCGCCGTCGCCAGCGGCATCGAAGAGATCGGGCAGTGCGCCGCGGCTGAAGGGTCCGAC
>JAUWXH010000406.1 GCA_030616465.1 Planctomycetota bacterium
TCGTCGATTTCACCGGCTGGGAGATGCCCGTCATGTACACCGGCATCAAGGCGGAGCACCTGTACACCCGCCGGCACGCCTCGTGCTTCGACGTCTCGCACATGGGGCGGGTCGAGTTCCGCGGCGACGGGGCCGAGGCGTTCCTCCAGCGGCTCAACACGCGCAATATCGAGAAGCTCAAGGTCGGCCAGTGCGGCTACAGCCATATGTGCCGCGAGGACGCCGGCGTCCTCGACGACGTGATTGTCTCGCGCGGTGAGGATCACTTCCTCGGAGTCTGCAATGCTTCCAACCGCGAGAAACTGCTTGGTTGGTTCGAGCAGCAGCGCCGCGGCTTCGACGTAGACATCACCGACCGCACGTTGGAAACCGCCATGGTGGCCATCCAGGGGCCTGAGGCGATGCAGACGATGGGTACGCTGTTGCCCATCCCGCTGGACGACCTCAAGCGCTACCACTTCAAAACCGGCTTCGTCATGGGGGCCGAGTACCTCATCGCCCGCAGCGGCTACACCGGCGAAGACGGCGTCGAGATCATCCTGCCCGCCCAGTTCGCCCTGCCCGCCCTGAGGATGTTGGTGGACCGCTCGCAGGAGCTGGGTCGGCCGATCAAGCCGGCCGGGCTGGGGGCACGCGACAGCCTCCGTCTCGAAGCGGGCATGCCACTCTACGGGCACGAGCTCACCGAGGACTGGGACTCAATCACCGGCGGCCAGGGCTGGTGTGTTGATCTGACCAAGGATTTCATCGGCCAGCCGGCGCTGAAGCAGATTCACGAGGAAGGCCCCAAGCGTCGGATGGCGGGTTTCGAGCTCGACGGCAAGCGCATCGCCCGCGAAGGCACACGGATTCTTCACGATGACAGTGACGTCGGCTTCGTCACCAGCGGCACTCTCAGCCCGACGTTTGGGAAGGTCATCGCGATGGGCCTGCTCGATGCGACCTTGTGCGAACCGGGCACGCAGGTCGAGATGGACCTGCGCGGCAAGCGCATCCCCGCGAAGGTCGTCCCACTACCTTTCTACAAGCGCCCCAAGCGCTAATCCGCTGGTCGGGGTGGCACGGTTTGGCGAAGTCAGGCCGTGGGCTCGGTTGCGCGACCACGGCCTTGCTGCGCTACGCTACGCAAGACCATACCACCCTGGTTGCCCCAAAGATTAGTCACACCCCTCGCGATCGCGGTTCGGATCGGCCCCTGTCCCCGGCCGCCGAAATTCCCTACAATCTTGCCTTCACCCGCCGCCGGGACGTCCGCGCCGCGGGGTGTCGAGGCCCGACGGCAAGGTAGATGGCAGGGCAGGCGGAGCGGAGCGATGCCTGCCGTATTGAGACAGCAGGAGATAGCGCCCATGGCGGTGCCCAACGATCGCAAGTATGCACAAACGCACGAGTGGTTCAAAGTCGATGGTAACGTTGTCACGGCCGGCATCACCCAGTTCGCCGCCGACGAGCTGACCGACATCACCTATGTCGAGCTGCCCGAGCCGGGCACGGCGCTCGAGGCCGGCGGCAGCTTCGGCGAGATCGAGTCCGTAAAGGCTACCAGCGATCTGAACACGGCCGTCTCCGGGAAGGTCGTCGAGGTCAACACCCGCTTGGCCGACGAGCCGGAACTGGTCAACGAAGACGCGTTCGGCAAGGCGTGGATGATCAAGATCGAGTGCGACGACCTCGGCCCGCTCGAGAACCTCATGGACGGGCCGGCGTACGACAAGATGATCGCAACGTAGAACGAGCTGCGGGCTTCAGCCCGCGCGGCCTGAAGGCCGCGGCTCGCTGTCCGAAGAGCTGTAGGGTGGGCATCGCCCACCGTACTCCGAAGTCGCATGCGATACGTACAGTTCACCGAAGACGACCAGCAGCAGATGCTCGCCGCGATCGGCGTGGATAGCGTCGGCGCACTTTTTAAGGACATCCCGGAAAACGAGCGCCTGACAGCCCCGCTCGAGCTCCCGCCGCCCATGAGCGAGCCGGAGTTGCTGGCCGACTTGAAGCAGCTCGCGGCTCGCAACCGCAGTTGCGACGAACTGCCCGGTTTCCTCGGCTGCGGCGCCTACGACCACTTCATCCCCACCGTGGTCGATGCGCTCTTCGCCCAGAGCGGCTTTCTGACCGGCTATACGCCGTACCAGGCCGAGGCCTCGCAGGGCTCGCTCCAAGCCTTCTTCGAGTTCCAGACCATGGTCTGCCAGATGACCGGCATGGACGTGGCCAACGCCTCGCTCTACGAGCTGTCCACCGCGTTGACCGAGGCCGTGCTGATGGCCCGCGGCGTTACGCGACGACCCGACGTCGTCAGTTCGCCGGCCGTACACCCCGATTGCAAACGCGTGTTGCAGACCTACCTGGCCGAAGAATCCTTCACCGTCAAGGAATGTTCGGCCGCGACCGGCCACATGGAGCCGCAGGCCGTCGCCAACCTTATCGACGAGCGCACGGCCGCCGTCATCGTCCAGTCGCCGAACTTCTTCGGGCAGATCGAACCGCTGGATGAGATTGCCAAGGTGGTCAAGGCAACCGGGGCATTGCTCATTGTCATCATCGACCCGCTCAGTACCGGCGTGCTCAAGCGGGCCGGCGACCTCGGGGCCGACATCGTCGTCGCCGAAGGGCAGCCGCTGGGTATCCCGCTCTCCTGCGGCGGGCCGTACCTGGGGCTGTTGGCTTGCCGGGACAAATACCTGCGGAAGATTCCCGGACGGGTGATCGGCGAGACGGTCGATGCCGAAGGGCGGCGCGGCTTCTGCCTGACCTTGCAGACACGCGAGCAGCATATTCGTCGCGAGAAGGCCACCAGCAACATCTGCACGAACCAGGGGCTGATGGCTACGCGGGCGGCGATCTACATGTCGGCGGTGGGCAAGCTCGGTCTCCGCCGCATCGCCGAGCTGTGTCTGCACAAGGCCCATTACGCTGCCGAGCGGATCGCGGAGCTGCCGGGCTACTCGCTGCGTTTCAACGGGCCGTTCTTCAAGGAGTTCGTCGTCCGCAGCGAACGACCG
>JAUWXH010000298.1 GCA_030616465.1 Planctomycetota bacterium
GTGCGCCGCGTCCCCACCACCCTTCCCACCCCCTCAGCGGTCGCATGATCCTATCCAGCCGGATATCTGTTCGAGCGCCAACATCACGCCGCGCGGGTTTGCCAACAGGATCGGGGCCAGGGCCTCGACCGTCGTATCCGACACGACGTAGCGTTTGGCTTGGGGGGGGGCTGTGGCTTTTCAGGCGGATCATCGTCGGCCGTCTTGCGGCGCTTCCACGCCGCCAGGGCCTTTTCGTACCGCAGGGCCTCGGCTTCGTAGCTGGCCAGCGCCTCGGCGTGACGTTTCAGGGCATCGCCTTGGCGGTCACGAACGGGTTTCATCACGAGCTTGAACGCGGGCGTTTTCAGCGTACCACTCTCACCCACGATCGCCGCCCAGATGATCGCAGGTTCCGTCCAGTCGCGCTTGAGCTGGATGCGCCTCGTGTTCCCGATCGCCGCCGCCAGGGCCGAAAGCAGCGGAAGCGCGATGTAGGAAGGATCGCAGCCGATTGCCCGCGCGCCCTTGGCGACGAATGACCGCATCGGCTCGGGCAGGGCCTCAACCGGGAAAGGTCGGTAGCGCTCGATCCGCAGGTCGGGGCTTTCAAGCTCGATCGGGTCGCTCGCGTCGGCCAAGCGTTCCAGCTCGGCCCGGATCGCGTCATCGTCGAGCCCGGCCGCTCTGCTGGCCGCGATGTATTGGACCGCATCGCCATGCAGGGGCAGGTCGGGCAGTTCCACCACTTTGATCGTGGGGGCTGGCGTCAGTTTCGCCAGCAGCCCGGCCACGTCATCGGCGTAGCGCCGGCCGGCGTCATCGTTGTCAGGCGAGATCACGCATTCCTTACCGGCCAGGGGCGACCAGTCCGCTTTGTCGGCGGCCTTGCTGCCGTGGGGGCTTGTGGTCGCTGTCAGCCCCAGCTCCCGCAGGGCGTCGGCCGCCTTCTCACCCTCGGTGATGAAGACGCGTTGGGCCTCGGCCAGCTCGGGCAGGTGATAAAGAGGGCGAGGCGTGGGCATGCCGCCGATTATCCAGGCCGATCTGTTGCGGCTGACCGGGCGGATGTCTTTCCTGCCGCCGGGGTGATCCCACCGCAGCACCAGCCCCACACCGGTTCGCCCTCGGCATTGCGGTACGTCCACGTCGCCGAGCGCCGGCCGCTCGTCAGAGGCTCCAGGGCCACGATCCGCAACAGCCGCTGGGGCACGGCGTGCACCCGGGCTACCTGATCGGCCACACGCGAGCGATCCCGACGCCCGTAGATGTTCAACGTCAATCGACGCGTCCGCTGATCCAGCATCTGCCGCGGCGTGGGCAAACGACGCCCGCGCTTGCGCGGCCGTCCGTTGGTTCCGGGTTTGCGAACCGGCAGAGCGTCGTACAGCCGGGCGTTCAAGTCCAGCCGCGAGGTCAGATCGTAGTTGGCCGGCAAGCGGGCCAGCACGCTCTGTCCACCGTAGGTCGAATCGCCGACCACGTGAAAACGCCGGTTTTCGCGCCGTTTGCAGAGTATCGCGAGCATTTGGAGCGCCAGCTCCGGCCGCGTGCGGTACGGCAACTTCGTGTTCTTCACGGCGGTCTTCTTGTTGATGTACAAGCGCAAGAGGATCGGCAGGCTGAAGTAATGTCCAGGACGGAAGGGGAACGCCACGACCACGCTCAGAGAGCTCATCATCATCGCCGCTGTCGCCGCAGCTGGAGGCAGCGTCGTAAATATCGCCAGTGGGAACATGACGAGGTTGTACATCAGCGCCCAGAAGAGGTTCTGCCTCATCACGCGCCCGATGCGGCGTGAGATTTCGATCGCGTCCGCGATGAGCTTCGGCGAATGGCCGACCAGACAGATGCTGGCTGTCTCGCGAGCGACGTCCGCGCCCGTTCCGATGGCAATCCCAACATCGGCAGCCGCGAGGGCCGGAGCGTCGTTAATCCCGTCGCCGACCATCGCGAAGCCTTTGCCTGTCTGCGCGGCGGCTTGGACGAGCGCGAGTTTTTCGTCCGGCGTCAAGTCTCCCTGGTAATCCTCGATGCAGAGGGCATGGGCGACATGGGCGACCGCCGGCGCTCGATCGCCGGATAGAATACGGGGACGGACGCCCAAGCTCGTGAGCCGCGCGATTGCCTGGGCAGATTCAGGATGCAACTCGTCCGCAAAGCCGATTAGTCCGCGCACACGGCCGCCCAGGGCAATCCAAACGGTGCTGCTGCCACGCCGGCCCAGCTCGTCCGCGACCGCCGCATGGGCGGCAGGATCGATACCGGCCGCTTTGAGGAAGCCCGCGCTCCCAACGACGATAGCTCGCCCATCGATTGTGCCGCGAAGTCCCCCACCCGCCTCCGAAGCGAAATCCCTGACTTCGGTGCGCTCCAAACCTCTCCGCTCCGCGTGTTCTACGACGGCCCTGCCAAGCGGATGCTCGCTGTACTGCTCCAACGACGCGGCGAGGCGGGCCAACTTGTCGGCATCGGCGCCGTCAAGGGGTACGACATCGGTGACCACCGGCCGACCGATCGTAAGGGTCCCGGTCTTGTCCAGCAGCACCTGCCGGATCTGCCCGGCGGCTTCGAGCGCGGTCGGGTCGCGCACCAGGATGCCGCGCTCGCCGGCTTTCGCCGTTCCGACCAGTACCGCTGTGGGAATCGCCAAACCCAGGGCGCATGGGCAGGCCACGACCAGCACGGTGATCATGCGCTTGGTTGCCCACAAGAGATCGGCGTCAGCGAGCCAGAGCCAACCAGCGCTTGTCGCGACGGCGAGGAAAAGCACGATCGGAACGAACACGCCTGCGATGCGGTCGGCCAGTCGCTGCCACGGCGTCTTGCTGGCCTGAGCGTCTTCGATCAGTCTTGCGATGCGGGCGGCGGCGGAGTCTTCGCCGGTCGCCGTCGCGACGATCTCCGCGAATCCGGTCAGGCACCTGGTGCCGCCGAATACTTCGTCACGTAGCTTCTTGTCTACAGGCAGCGACTCGCCGGTGAGCATGGATTCGTCGACCGCAAGGGTGCCGTTCGTCACGTTGCCATCAACCGGCACCGTGGTATCGGCGGCGACTTGGAGTGTGTCACCGACCCGGATATCGTCGATCGCCACCGACTCGGTTCTCCCATCGACGACGCGGATCGCCTCGCGGGGAATGCGTGTAAAGAGCGCTTCCAGTGCCGCTGACGCCTGACCGCGGGAGTGGGCTTCAAAGTACTTCCCGACGGCGACGAAGACGGTGATCATCATCGCCGCCTCGAACATGATCATTCCGGGTTGGCCGAGCAAGATCCCGAGCACGCCCGCGACGAATGCGACTGAAGCCCCGAGCGAGACCAGCAAGTCCATGTTCCCGCGCAATCGAAGCAGCGCGCGCCACGCTCCGAGCAGCATTGGCCCCGCGCCGGTGGACATTACGGCGAGTGCAAGCAATCCTTCCAAGATCCAGACGCCTTGGGCGGTCAGGCCTGTGACCGCGGTGATCTGCTGCTGAAGGTGATGTGCCAAGATCGCCGGCAAGCCAACAGCGATGGCGACCTTGATCCGTCGCCTCTGCTTGCGGAGTTGTCGCACACGTTCCTGGCCCCGATCCTCTGTCCGACCCGCTCCCGGGGCGAGCAGCTCACCGTCGTATCCGGCAGCCTGAACCGCGGCGATCAGCTCTGCAGCCGCGACAGGATTCCGCCAAGGCTCGAGCGAGACCCGCGCCTGCTGCGTTGCCAAGTTGACACTGGCTGCCGACACGCCGGGTACCTGCTTCAGGGCGGCCTCGACAGACGCGACACACCCGGCGCAGTGCATGCCCCGGATTCTGAGCCGAGTTTCCTGTGTGTGTGCCAGAACCTGTCGCATACCGATGCGCTCTCGTCCAGACACCGAGCGACGCGGGCCCTTTGGCCGCCCCACCAGACTCTTGAGCCCAGCGAGCCCAGCCGCGGACTATGCACCCTCGTGCCCTGATTGCAGACGCGCCGTCCGCGTGACCGCGCTCTGGCGACGCGGCGCTGCTGCACTAAGATTCAAGTCCCATTCCCCGCGCCGGATCAAGTGATGCCGCGGCAGGAACCAGAACGCAAACC
>JAUWXH010000322.1 GCA_030616465.1 Planctomycetota bacterium
GCGCGAAGCTCTCCGCGTACTGGCCGTCCAGACCCTCCCGCAAAAACAGCATCAACGCCCAGACCTGGGAATAGTATGTGGCGATCTTCCGGCTGGGTCCGCCAACCACGTGGCCGGCGTTGATCCGCAGCAACTCGTTCAGCGGCAGCATCTCGCCTCGGACCATCGCCTCGGCCAGCGCGTTGCGGCGCGCGGGATTGTGCCACGGGTCGAAGCTTTCCAGCCCCCGGTCGTCCCAACGCTGCCCCTCGCAGAACACGGCCAGCCCCTCGTTGAGCCAGGCCGGCGCCGGGCTATCGACGCAATGGTGCAGGTATTGATGGAAGCCCTCGTGGACCATGATGGGGAACGTGGTCTGGTAGGCGGCGAACTCGATCACCGACACGCCCCGCAGCGAGTATCCGCCGTGCCGAATCTGCAAAAACTTCCGCGCCCGCGGGCCGGCGAAGCGGCGGGTGAAGTCGGCCCAGTCGGCGCGGCCGGCGAACAGATATATGTTCATCGGTTCGGCCGGCTCATGGGCCGTGGGGATCAGCAGCCGGTAATAGGCGAAGGCGGATTCCATCATCTGCGGCAGGGTCGCCAGCAGACGCTCGTCGCGCAGCGTGGTGTGGATGCGGTAGTGCTCGGTCTTGAGCACCCGGGCCAGGCGGTCTCGGTAGCTCCACGATTCGGTCTCATACGGGACCGCTTCCAGCGGCTGGAACGCTTGCTTTTGCGAGGCACATCCGCCGGCCGCCAGACAGAACAGCACGACGGCCAGCGGTGGGATTACGCGCGGGATGCGTGAGATTGGATGAGTTTGCATGCTAACGGAACTCCACACGACGCCGGCCACGCCGCACGCGGCCGATGACAAAAGCCTGCTCGCCCGCCCGCTTCAGCGTGCGCAGCACCGGCGCGACCGATCCCGGTCGCACCGCCAGGATAAAGCCAATCCCCATATTGAAAACACGATACATCTCCGCCTCCTCCACGCCGTAACGCTCCAGCAGGGCGAAGATCGGCGGGATGGGCCAGGATCCCAGACGGATGACAGCCTCGCAGTCGTCGGCCAGCAGTCGCGGCACGTTGCCGGGCAGTCCGCCACCGGTGATGTGGGCCATGCCCGTGACGCGCGGCCGGCACGCGTAACGCCCCAGCACCTGAAGTACGGGGCGAACGTAAATCCGCGTCGGCCGCAACAACGCATCGACCAACGGTTCTCCCAACGCGCGCACCGGCTCGTGCAGTCGCAGGCCGGCGCCCACCAGCAACAACTTACGCGCCAATGCGTACCCGTTGGAGTGCAGCCCGCTGGAGGCGATGCCGATCAGCTCGTCGCCCGGCTGCACGTGACGGCGCTGAATCATCCGCCCGCGCTCGACCACCCCGACCGCGAATCCGGCCAGGTCGAAGTGTCCGCGCCGGTAGAGACCCGGCATCTCGGCCGTCTCGCCACCCAGCAGCGTACACCCGGCCTGCTCGCAGCCGGCCGCCACGCCCGCCACAATCTGTGCGACGACTTCCGGCTTGAGCTTGTGGATGGCGACGTAGTCGAGAAAGACGAGCGGCTCGGCCCCGCAGGTGAGCAGGTCGTTGACGTTCATCGCCACCAGGTCGATCCCGATCGTGTCGTAACGCTTGGCCCGGATGGCGACCAGTACCTTGCTGCCGACCCCGTCGGTGCAGGCCACCAGCACCGGGCTGCGGTAGTTGCGGGCGAACAGCCGTTCGTCGTAATCCAGTCGAAACGCCCCGGCAAAGCCGCCCGGCAACTCCAGCACGCGCGGCCCATATGTCCGCCGCAGCAGCGGGCCGATTCGGCTGACCAGGTGCTCGGCGGCCTCCAGATCCACGCCGGCCTCGCGATACGTACGACAGTGGTGGCTTGACGCGGCACTCATCGTTCCCACGCGGGCATTCTTACCCGAAATGGCGACAGTTCTCTAGCGTTGCCGGCGCTTTGTCCGGCCCGCCGCTAGTGAACCGCCCGGGGCTGGCGGGCGGCGGCGACCGAGACTATCATCCCCCAGCAATGCGATCCTTGTCGGGCTGGTCCACCATGAGCCAAACCGATCCGCAATACAAACGCGTACTGCTCAAGATCAGCGGCGAAGGCTTCTGCCCCAAGGGCGAGTTCGGCATCCACCGCGAACAGCTCGACCGCGTGGCCGGTGAGATCCACGCGGTCGTGGAATTGGGCGTGCAAACAGCGGTCGTGGTCGGCGGGGGGAACTTCCTGCGCGGCGACCGCTTCGCCGACCAGCTCGGCATCGAGATCGCCACCGCCGACTACATGGGCATGCTCGCGACCGTGCTAAACGCGCTGGCCCTTCAGGAAGCGCTTGAGCGGCTGGGGCTGGCCACCCGCGTGCAGAGCGCCCTGGCCATCGCCCGGGTCTGTGAGCCGTTCATCCGCCGCCGGGCCATTCGACACCTCGAGAAGAACCGCATCGTGATCCTCGCGGCCGGGACCGGCAACCCGCACGTGACCACCGATTCGTGTGCGGCGTTGCGGGCGGCCGAGCTCAAGGCCGACGTGCTGCTCAAGGCGACCAAGGTGGACGGGGTCTACGACGACGACCCGGAACGGAATCCGGCCGCCCGCCTCTACGAGCGGGTCAGCTATAACGAGGTGATCGACGGCCGGCTGAAGGTGATGGACGTCAGCGCCATCGACGTCTGCCAACAGCACCACGTCCCGATCATCGTCTTCAACCTGCTCAAACCCGGCACCATGCGCCGCGCCGTGCTGGGCGAGCATGTTGGCACCCGCGTCAGCGAGTCTTAAGGCGGACTACTGTTCCGTCAGCCATCGATTAACGGGTAGTGCGGGCGTCTCGCCCACCGTCATTCTGAGCGCAGCGAAGAATCTCACGTGCAGCCGGTAGGGCCCGCCCTGCGGACCACGCCGTTGTACGGCGGGCCGTGCCCGCCATACCTGACCGGCCGTGGTGGAAGAGGCCTTGAACCAGCCCTGGCGTGGTTGTTATGATAAAGTATACGCCCCACCTATTTTGTGGGGTGCACTGTATCCTAGGCCATCTGGCAGGAGGAGAAACCATGCGATCTTGCAGAAGGACAATCATCACGATATCCCTTGCTGCGATAGGGCTCGCTGGACCACCAAGAACCAAAACCCCTGCCAGGATGGCCCGGGGAACGCCCCGGACGGCTCCGGGACGTCCACGCGTTGCCGGAGCACCTCCCCGCGAGGCCCGGCGACTTCCCCGCGCGCCGCAGGGGCTTCCCCAGTTGGTCCGCTGCCCTCAGTGGACGATCCGCTGCCAGCGCGTCGCACGCCGTGCTGGCGAGGGATCGCCTAGTGCAAACCCTTTGAAGACAAGATGTTAGCAGCTATCTGCTCGGAGCGGCCAGCCTGAGGTAGCCGTCGCATGCTGCGCCACGGGCAGCCTGCCCACAGCGCAGCCGAAGGGCCTGCCCTGAGCGCAGGCGAAGGGTCAGCACTGCTCGAGCCAGGCACGTCGCCGAATTCCCTTGTAGCCAAGCACACACGCGCGGTAGACTGGTGCGCACGTGACTCTGGGCTACGAGGGGCGGGCCATGACACGCTGCAATCCGCGCCCACGAGCTTCTGAGCTCACTGCCTTGGGACTGATCCTGTCGGCTCTCGGCAACGACGGATGAGATCAGGCACACTTCAATAAGGAGGAAGTTTGATGAGAAGGGCAATCGTCAAACTGGTGTGCGGATGCGTGCTTGCGGGTCTGTTCGCGCCGGCGACCGTCTGGGCGCAGGCCGACGGCTGGATCGACGC
>JAUWXH010000421.1 GCA_030616465.1 Planctomycetota bacterium
CACGGCTGAAGCCATGGGGCACCCGCCGTGCCCCCCCCCTCTCCCCGCCACAGGCGTAAACACCGACCGCCCGCCACGCCGATAAGAGATAGTTGACCCAATCCGGGTTGACTTCCGGCGGGGACCGGATAGATTGGTGACAGAAGGGTGGCACGAAGAGGGCGGTGCCACCCCCGGGTTCTTGTGGATGGTGTTGCGCACGTTCAGGAGGCACGTAGAAGAATCTGAGGCCACGAGCGGAGGCGTCGCTCACGCGTAGCGTCATCCCGATGTCGCAGAGGTTCCCAACTCGCGATGCATTCATCTCCCGAATCCGCGGCTGCCACCAGCAAACTGCCATGAGAGAAGCATCCGCATGGTAAAGGTGCAGTTGCCGGACGGCAGTATGGTCGAGCATTCCCCCGGCGTGACCGCCGCAGACGTGATCCGGGGTATCTGCCCGCGTGTGGCGCGTGAGGCCGTGGCCGCCAAGGTCAACGGGCGCGTGGTCGATCTGAGTACCAGGCTGGCGGAGGAGCCGGCCGAGTTCCGGGCCCTCACGCTGGAGGACGCGGAGGGCCTGAAGGTTGCCCGGCATAGCTGCGCGCACGTGATGGCCGAGGCGATCTGCACGCTCTGGCCCGAGACCAAGCTGGTCTACGGACCGCCGGTCGAGAACGGCTTCTACTACGACATCGACCTGGACCACAACCTGACGCCGGCCGACTTCGAGAAGATCGAGGCCAAGATGACCGAGATCGTCAAGGAGGATCGGCCCTTCGGGCGGTACGAGCTGCCGCGCCAGCAGGCCCTGGTCAAGCTGCGGGCGGAGGGCAACCGCTACAAGCTGGACAACGCCGAGCGGGCGGACGGCGAGACGATCAGCTTCTACGTGAACGGCGAGGCAGGTTCGAACGGCTTTGAAGACCTCTGTCGCGGGCCGCACGTGCCGAGCACCGCGCGCATCGGGGCGTTCAAGGTTATGCAGGTGGCCGGGGCGTACTACCGCGGCGACGCGCGCGAGAAGATGCTGCAGCGCGTCTACGGGACCACCTGGCCAAACAAGAAGGCGCTCCAGACCCACCTCGCGCGGCTCGAAGAGGCCAAGAAGCGCGATCACCGCAAGCTGGGCCAGGAGTTGGGCTTGTTCACGATCGACCCGCTGGTCGGCTCGGGGCTGGTGCTCTGGAAGCCGCGCGGCGCGGTCGTCCGCCACACGCTCGAGACCTTCCTGCGTGAGGCGTTGCTCCAGGCAGGCTACCAGCCGGTCTACACGCCGCACATCGGCAAGTTGGAGCTATACCGCGTCAGCGGGCATTTCCCTTACTACAAGGAAAGCCAGTACCCGCCGCTGTTTGAGTCCGACCGCGCCCGGCAGTTGAACGACCTGTGGGAGCTGGCCTGGGCCGGTGGCGACGACCCCGCCGACAGCGCTGAGCTGGAGCTGTTCAACCGTCTGGCGGAGGAATATGAGGATGTGCGCCGGGCGGGCTACCCGGCCGAGGGGTCCCTCGAGCAGCGGCTGGCCCGGATCCGCCTATGGCTGGCGCAAGAGGACGGGTATCTGCTCAAGCCGATGAACTGCCCGCACCACATCATGATCTACGGCTCCGAGGCGCGCAGCTACCGCGATTTGCCCGTGCGGCTGGCCGAGTTCGGCGCGGTGTATCGGCACGAACAGTCGGGAGAGGTCAGCGGGCTGGTGCGCGTCCGCGGCTTTACCCAGGACGACGCGCACATCTTCTGCACGCCGCAGCAGTTGCCCGACGAAATCGGCGCCTGCGTCGAGCTGTCACAGTTCGTGCTGCGGGCGTTGGGGCTGAACGAATATCGCGTGCGGATCGGGCTGCGTGACGTGGGAGGCAAGTACATCGGGTCGCACGAGGCCTGGGCGCGGGCCGAAGCGGCCGTGACCGCCGCGGTCAAAGCGTCCGGCGTGCAATACACCAGCGAGGCCGGCGAGGCCACCTTCTACGGACCGAAGATCGACTTCGTGGTCAAGGACTGCCTGGGGCGCGAATGGCAGCTCGGCACCGTGCAGGTCGATTACAACCTGCCCGAGCGGTTCGATCTCAAATACGTCGGCGACGACAACCGCGAACACCGGCCGATCATGGTGCACCGCACTCTGTTCGGCAGCATGGAACGCTTCTTCGGCATCCTGATCGAGCACTTCGCGGGCGCGTTCCCCCTGTGGCTGTCGCCCGTGCAGGCGACGATCTGCACGGTGAGCGACAAATCCGCGGCGTACGCCCGCGAGACTCACCGCTTCTGCGCCGAGGCGGGACTGCGCACGGAACTGGACGACGGCAGCGATCGGATCGGTGCCAAGATCCGCCGAGCAACCCTGATGAAGGTGCCCTACATTCTGGTCGTCGGCGAACAGGAAGCCGCCAACCAGACGGTCAACGTTCGCACGCG
The DNA here is from genome assembly GCA_030616465.1 of Planctomycetota bacterium. GTDB lineage: Bacteria > Planctomycetota > Phycisphaerae > UBA1845 > Fen-1342 > JAUWXH01. The sequence continues at coordinate 2,401 of JAUWXH010000421.1, forward strand.
TGAGGGGCAGCAGTTGGGCAACTGCACCGTGCCCGAATTCCTGGCGGCGTGTGCGTCGGAAATCGCGGAACGTGGCGCGCGGGCGCCCGGCGAAGCACGCCAGGCTTCGTCCCAACGTAGCGGAGAGGATGGCTAAGAGGGACACTCACAATCTGCGCTGCAACGCGCAAATCCGCATCTCCCCGATCCGGCTGGTCGACCAGGACAACGTGCAGGTCGGGATCGTCGAGACCGGCGAGGCCATGCGGACCGCCCGGGAGGCGGGCCTGGACCTGGTGGAGGTAGCCCCCAACGAACGGCCGCCGGTTTGCCGGATCATGGATTACGGCAAATGGAAGTACCACCAGAAGAAGCACGTTCGCAGGCACCACGAGCAGGCCATCAAAGAGGTGCGCCTGCGGCCCAAGACCGACGATCATGATCGTGAGATCAAGATGGACCGCGCCCTACGTTTCCTCAAAAAGGGAGATAAAGTCCAGTTCCGCATGCGCTTCCGAGGACGCGAGCGCGCACACCG
>JAUWXH010000521.1 GCA_030616465.1 Planctomycetota bacterium
CCAAACGAGACTTGACAAGACACTGGAATAGGACGGGCGGTTCGCGGTCGCAGGCCGGCGCGTCAGGCCTTGTCCTCAGCCTGCTCTCGATGATCGTCGAAAAGCGACCTCAGCTTTGCCGCCAAGGCGACTTCGCCCGCAAGAATCTCCAGCCCGATAACAACCGCCCAAAGCGGGTGCCCGCCCAACTGCTCGACACCCAGCTTGACCAGGTCTTTGTGTGTGCAGAGCACGGCGGCCGCGTCCAGACGGTCGACCCAGCCGCAGAGCGATTCGACGTCTTGGCGGCTGTAAGGGTGGTGGTCGGGGAACTCGCGGAAATCGGCCAACCGGTAGCCACACGCGTGGAGCGTGTGCCGGAAGCCGGCCGGGTTGCCGATCCCGCAAAACGCCGCCACCGGCTTCTCGCCCAGCGCGTCGAGCGGCTCTTCCCGGGCGCCGGCGGAGATCAGCGATCTAGGCGCGTGCGTCACTTCCAGGCGGACCGGATGCGGGGCGTAGAGCTCGACGCGTCGCCAGATGTCATCTCGCTGCTGCGGCCTGAGCATGTCCGCTCGGGAAATGGCCACCACATCGGCCCGGCGCAGCCCGGAAAGCGGCTCGCGGAGCGTTCCGCGGGGAAAGACGTGATCGAAGCCGAACGGCTCCAGGGCGTCTAAGAGCACGATTTCCAGATCGCGGCCGATGCGGCGGTGCTGCATGGCGTCGTCGAGCACGATCAGTTGGCACCCCAGCTCATCGACGGCGAGCTTGGCGGCAGCCACGCGGTCGGGGTGTTGTAGATGCGGGACATCGGGCAGCTTCAACTTTAATTCCAGCGCTTCGTCGTTGCGAGAACCGGCTTCCGCCCCGTAACCCCGGCTGATCACGACCACGCGTAGATCGTGTTTTCGGAACCATCGGGCGAGCCATTCGACCATGGGCGTCTTGCCGGTGCCGCCGAGCGTCAGATTGCCCACACTCACGACCGGCACGCCGGCACGATGGATCTCCGCCCGTCCGGAGTCGTAACGCCGATTGCGCAGGCGCACGGTCCAAGTGTAAGGCGCCTCGATCAGCCGCAGTCCGGCCCGCCACATCGCAGCGCGAAGGCCACGGCGTCGACCGCTGATCAATTCCCGGAATTCCGACGGATTGAGCATGCTTCCGTTCACCGTCGAGGGGTTCTCAAACGCAGTACGGCGGCCGGCCAAGCCGCAAGTGGCTCACTGCGCCCGCGCCAGCATCGTGCGGCGCCGGATCTTCATCGCGATTTCTCCGTGCAGGTGGCTGAGCGAAGTCTCGCTCTTCATCATAATAAATGCCGTGGGCAAAGCCGGCAATAGACGGGAGTTGGATGTGATCGGGAGGGGCGTGCGGCCCACCTCCACCCCACTGTTGGGGGTAGGGATGGAAACCGCTCCTTCACCCGCCGTCGCCCCTGTCGACGCAGTTTGCCGCGTGTCCCGGAAAAACCGTTGCGACATCCGCGACCTTGAGATAGAATGTCCGATGCAAACGCCTAACTGGGGAGTGGTCCGGTGGCCGACAATTTCTACCGCATCCTGAACTGCCCGCGCGAGGCCACGCAGGGCCAGGTCTTGCAGGCGTACCGCGCCGCGGTTCGCCGCTGCCATCCCGACCTGCATCCCGGCGATCCGTACGCGCTAAGCAAGTTCCTGCAAGTTCAGGCGGCCTTCGAGGTGCTGGGTAACGCGCAACGGCGGGAGGCCTACGATCCGGACAAGGTCCGCGAGACGAGGAAACCGCGCCGGCAATCGAGGCGATACCGCCCCCGCGCCTATGGTCAAGGCCCCAACATCAACGTGATCGTGTTTTCCCGCACCGTGTGCTGCCGCCGTGTGCGCCGGCCAGTCGCGCCGTCGATGGATGAGAGCGAGTCGCTGCGCAACGTGCAGATCGGGACCTACGCCTCGCTGATCGCGGCGTACGTCGCCGTGACCGCGGTGTTCGTTTCCGGCGTGCTGGGGCTGTGACGTCGGCCTGGAAATCGACACAACGTTTTGCAGCATAAGAGCTTAAGTCAGAATTCCGCCTGATTCTCG
>JAUWXH010000061.1 GCA_030616465.1 Planctomycetota bacterium
CCGCCCCCCGGCGCGTTATCACCCCCCTGTCCGGGGTTGGGGGGGGGTGGTGTTTGGCCGGCGTTTGGTGGGTTTTTTTTTTGGGGGGCCCCCACATGGGCGGGGGGGGCCACCCCCGCGGGCGCGACGCCCGCACTACCCGTCAATCGACCGAGCGACGGGTGTATGGCACGGCTGTGCCTGCCCTGAGCTTGATCGAAGGGTCAGCCGTGTCTTTCCCACCGACGGCCGGCGAGACGGCGGCCGCTACAGGGCCGGGTGGGACAGAGCCCGGCCGCTACCTTTGGGCCGCTTTCTGACGGGCGCGGTTCGGATGGAGCCGGTCGGCCGCCGGGGCAAGTCCAACGTCAAAATCGCCGACTAGAACCGATGAGTCTGGGCGCGTGGTTCGCACGAGCGCGGGGGCGCAGGAGTTGCCGTGCACCCCACACGACGACCAATATCGCTGAGGTTGCGTTGGCTGAGGTGGCGGGCGCGCTGGTCGATTCCGTCGTTGCTGGCGAGCGCGGATGAGCGCAGCGTTGTTTCGCGGGTGGCTGCTGTCAACGGGACCGTCGCGATCCTGATTATCAGTCTGTTTGCCTGGCTCACCGATCTGCCGCTGCTTTTTCCGGTATTGGGACCTTCCGCATTTATCCTGTTCAGCAAGCCCTTTTCAGCCGACGCTGCTCCGCGATCCGTCGTGATCGGTCACTTCGTCGCCATGGCAACCGCCGTGGCGTCCTGGCAACTAGTCAGCGCCGCATATGGCCAGCCGGTATCCATGGAGTACGCTCGGTTGCCGACCATCCTGAGCGCGTCGTTGGCCCTGGCCGTCACCTGCATGCTGCTGATACGACTGTCATGTCCGCACGCTCCGGCATGTGCCAGCGCCCTGCTCATTGCGCTCGGGGCCGTCACCGAGTGGCGTGAGGTGCTGGCCCTGGCGGTTGCGGTGGTGGTGCTCACCGTGCAAGCGGTCTGCATCAACAGAATCGCCGGCGTAAACGTGCCCCTCTGGTCGCCGCAGCCCAACGAGGAAAGAGGCGGGATCGTCTAGAAGACCGATCTCGACCCACCCTGCTTCTCTCAGCCTCGATCCGCCCTGCGTTTGTCCGCGTGACGATGAGCAGCGGCGGCTAGCCGCGGAAGAAGACCAGCGTCAGGATGACGAAGAGCGGGCCGAGGACCAGCAGCGAGAAGAACATGTAGCCGAAGAAACTGGGCATCTTGATGCCGGACTGTTCGGCGATGGTCTTGACCATGAAGTTGGGGCCGTTGCCGATGTAGCTGTTGGCCCCCATGAAGACGGCACCGCAACTGATCGCGGTGAGCAACGCCACGCTCAACTGTCCGCCGCCCAGCAACGTGAGGGCACCGCTTTCGGGCACGGGCAACGAGCCGGCGGTCTCGAAGAAGACCACGTAGGTCGGGGCGTTATCGAGGAAGCTGCTGAGCACGCCGGTGGCCCAGAAGAACTGCCACGGGTGGGTGAAGCCGGCGGCGGCCATCTTCGGCCCGGCGGCGTGCAGAATCTCGATCGGCACCTGCATGGTGATGAAGATACCGATGAACAGACAGGCCACCTCGCCGATGGCGATGTAGTTGAACTTGTTCTCGACGCGCAGCGCCTTGCGGGTCGTCAGCAGCGAAAGGACGACCATCGCCAGTTGCACGCCCTCGCGCATGTACTCCTTCGCGTGCCAGTCGGTGCCCGGGAACGGCTTGGCCGGGTCGAGCGTCGCCACCGCCACCACCACGCCCAGCAACCACAGGAAGTTGATTAGTCCGGCAACGCGGATGGGCTGGATGTGCACGCGGTCGAACAGAACGTCCGCCGGCTTCTCGCGCTTGAAAGCCCACGTATCCCAGGCGTAATAGACCACCAGCAGTATTGCCAGCATAAACGCCCACTGCTTCCAGAGCGTGAGCGTCCAGAAGAACTCCACGCCGCGCAGGTAGCCCAGGAACAACGGCGGGTCGCCGATGGGCAGCAGCGTCCCGCCGATGTTGCTCACGATGAAGATGAAGAAGATCACGGTGTGGACGACGTGTTTTCGTTCGGCGTTGGTCTTGAGCAGCAGGCGGATCAGCAGCATCGACGCGCCGGTGGTGCCGATGAAGCTGGCCAACAACCCGCCGATGCCGAGGATGGTCGTATTCGCCAGCGGCGTGGCGCGGATGTCGCCGCGCACGACGATCCCGCCGGCAATCACGAACAGGCTGAATAGCAGAACCATGAACGGGACATACTCCTTCAGGACCGCGTGTTCGAGGACGGCCAGGACCGTTCGCGAGCCGGGCTGACTGTAGTGCTTTTGGGCGTGCGCGTCGGCGGCCTGCTGCTCGTACGCTGCCGGCGCGGACGAGAGCTCGTCGCCGGCATGAGCCACCTGAGCCGGTCTGCCCCCTTCTGCGTGGACCTCGACGCCGTAGCCGCGGCAGGCGTAGTAACACAGCGTGGCGGCGGCCAGAATCGCCGAGACGAGCAGCTTGTTGCGGTTGCGCTCCCACCACTCGTGCGTGCGGTGCAAGAGCGGGAAGATGGCGATGGACAGCAGGATGGCCAGGAACGGCCAGACCCAGAACAAGCTCGGCGGACCGGCGGATGCGATCCCGGATTGTAGGGCCACGAGCGACAACACCCCTTCAACACCTCATCGTTCGGCGAGAACGGGAAAACGCGTTTGTCGAGGTCGCCATTATGCACATCAGGAGTATTATCGGTACCAGCGGCGGGGCGAATTCACACGCGGTGCTTGCCGCGGGCCGGTCCAGCCCCGATGCTCAGGCGCGCGGCGCGCTCGCGGGGACTGTGGAGCCCGCCCGCGCGGGCAGGCGCGTTGCGGCAGAATACGATGGCACTATTCATCTTGGAGCTGGTCGGCGGCCTGGTGGTCCTGAGCGTTGGGGGTGAGTGTCTGGTGCGCGGGGCCTCACGCCTGGCCCGCAGCCTGGGGGTTTCCGCGCTCGTGGTGGGCCTAACGATCGTCGCGTTCGGGACCTCCGCACCGGAGATCGCGGTCTCAATCTCGGCCGGCATCCAACAGCACGACGACCTGGCGATCGCCAACGTGGTCGGCAGTTGCATCCTCAACACGTTAGTCGTGCTGGGGCTAGCCGCTATAACGCGTCCGCTGAAGGTGTCCCGCAGCGTCGTCCGGACCGACGCCCCGTTCATGATCCTGGTGCTGGCGTTGTTCGCGTTTTTCGCGGTGGACGACGTGCAGCTCCTGGCCGGCGGCAGCCACGGTCGAATCGGCCGCTGGGAGGGAATCTTATTCATTGCCGGACTGGTCGGTTATCTGATCCTGACCTACTACGGGGCCCGCCGTCAGCCGCAGATCGTCGAAGCCGAGTACGAGCAGAGCATCGGCCCGGCGCGCTCATCGGCGGTCAACCTCGTGCTGGTGCTGGTAGGACTGGCGGGTCTGGTTTTCGGCGCGGACCTGATGGTGAACGGTGCCGTCGGCATCGCTGAGCGGCTGGGCGTCAGTGAGCGAATCATCGGGCTGACGATCGTCGCCATCGGCACCAGCTTACCCGAAGTAGCGACCTGCGTGATCGCCGCTCGACGGGGGCAGCCGGACATCGCCATCGGCAACGTGGTCGGGAGCAACATCTTCAATGTGCTGGCGGTCATCGGCATCGCCACCACCGCCCACCCGGCGGGGGCCATGACGGTCAACTGGACCATACTGTCGCATGACGTCCCGGTGATGCTGGTGGCGGCCGTGCTGCTGTTCCCGATCCTGCGCACGGGCCGGCACATCTCGCGCCGTGAAGGCGCGCTGCTTATCGCGTTGTACGTCGGCTACCTGTCGTGGACGCTGGCGGCCGCGTGAGCGGCATGGCTTTGTCACCGGCCAAGCCGGCAACCGAGCGGCCGGCCGGCCGATTGACAGCCCCGGCGCGACTGCCGGAGAATCCCGCTGAAGAACGGTCCCACCGCTTTGCTCGCGGCACCAGGAGATCTGCTCGCATGCGCAACCTATTACCCGCAGCGATCGTCGGTCTGCTTCTGTTGGTTCCGGCCGGCTGCCCGCTGGCACCGCCGGCTGAGCCGCAGCCGTTGGCACCTGCCGACGGCGGTACCGCGGCTGCGGACGACGTCGAGCTGGCCGTTCATGTCCCCGATTCGGGCGGCATGCCACGCGAGGTCGTGTTTTACGGCCGCCCCCTCGAACCGCCGGGTGAGAACTTCACCATCGTGCTGCTGCCCGATACGCAGTACTACGCGGAGCAGTTCCCCGACATATTCGCGGCCCAGACCCAGTGGATCGTGGAGCAGCGCGAGGCCCTCAACATCGCCGCCGTGTTTCACCTGGGTGATATCGTCGATAACGCCGGCGTGACCGGTCAGTGGGAAGCTGCCGAAGCGGCGATGGGCATTCTCGATACGGTGCCCGAACTGCCCTACGGGATGTCCGTGGGCAATCACGACCAGATGCCGCACGGCGACCCGACCGGCACCGAAAACTTCAACCGCTACTTCCCCGTAAGCCGCTACGCGGGCGTCCGGCCCTGGTATGGGGGTCACTTCGGCGACGACAACGACAACCACTACATCCTGTTCTCCGCGCGCGGACTGGACTTCCTCGCGATCTTCCTCGAGTACGATCCGGCCGCGAACCCCGAGGTGCTGAACTGGGCCAGCGACGTGCTCGGGCAGCACCCGGACCATCGCGCTATCGTCGTGACGCATTTCACCATGATCAACCACCTGCTGGGCAACCAGTTCTCCGAGCAGGGGCTCGCCACGTATCAGGCGCTGAAACACGACCCCGACCTGTTCCTGGTACTCGGAGGTCACTTCTGCGAAGCCGGCTACCGGAGCGACACTTTCAACGGAAACACGGTCCACTCGGTGCTGGCCGACTTTCAGTGCCAACCGAACGGCGGCGACGGCTGGTTGCGGCTGCTCGTGTTCTCACCGGCGGAAAACCGGATCGTCGTTCGTACCTATTCGCCGACGCGCGATGAGTTCCTGACCGACTGCCGCCACGACTTCACGCTGCCGTACGTGATGAGCGGCGACGGGCCGTTCAAGGAGCTCGGCCGGGTCACGCTGGAACCCGGGCAAGAGGAAGCGCGCGTCATCTGGTCCGAGCTGGAGGCCGACGCGCGCTACGAATGGTATGTCTCTGTACTCGCCGGCGAGGCAGCCACGGCCGGCCCACTTTGGAGCTTTGTGACGCGGTAATCTGGCGGGCGTCAGCGTGGGGGTGGATTCCCGGCGCAGCCGGCAATCGGCTCGTTCCGCGCGGTCGGGTCGTGCCGGGTCGTGCGGCTCTGCCAACGGTCAAACAGCGACTCGATTATGTAGGCCGCGGTACCGAGCACCAGCACGGCCCAGGCCAGCGACTTCACCGGAGATAAGCGCAGCACCATCCAGCCTTCTCCCAGCGCGCGTACCAATGCCGTGCAGATCGGTGGAATGTGAAACACGACCAGCACCACCGCCATAGCGCTGGCGACGATGAGCACCTCTTTGCGACGCCGGGTCGCGAGGGCTACGACCGTAGCGCCCAGCGCCAGCCAAAGCTTCCAGGTCATTCCTCCCTTCACCACGACCGAACCATCGTCGAGCCGCCGAAAGCGATAGGCCTTGAGGCCCAAGGCGGGACGGCTGTCGTCGTCGGCAACCGGTGTTTGGCTCACACCCGTCCGCGTCAGGACCTTGGAGGCAACGACAAACGGTGCGCCGGCCCAGAGGGCCGCCAGGCAGCCCAGCACCGCAAGAGACCGCGTCCTGTCACGCAGCAAGCGCAGCAACAACAGCAGGCACAGTGCCGGCCCAGTGACCAGCCCGGCAAAGACCGCATAAAGCCCGTGGATCTGTCCGAGGACGAACGAGCCGGCGGCAAGCTTCAATGCGACGGGCCAACCACGGCGCGCCTGGACGGCCTGCACCGCAAAGCCGAGCATCAGCGCGACGAGCCAATACATGGCGATCTTGTTGGGATAGAGCATGAACGTCACGGGCGCCCGCTGGCCAATCACCAGCAGTGCAACGACCCATGCCGGCCAGGTCCGGCCAAAGACACACCAGCCCACGTAATAACATCCGGCGGCGACGACCAGCTTCGCCCAGACCAGCGACACGACCCAAACAGTCACGGCGTCGGAACCGGTGAGCTGCGCGCAACTGGCCAGCACCGCGTGGAGAAGATTCGTGTGATAGAAGGGAAACGGCACGTCGAAGTTGTAGCAGGGGTCGCAGTTCGAGAACCCGTTGTCGAGCAGAAAGCGAATCCGGCCCACGTGCAGGATCGCGTCACCACCTAAATGGCTGCCCGTGCGCGCGCCCGTGAGCAGGTCGATGCCCACAATGAGCAGCTCGATGCTCAGCGCGGCAAGAAGAAGCCGACCGATCTCACCCCACCAACGCCGGTAGGTTATGTATGCGGCGGCGGCGGCGCTGGTGACAACCCACGCTCCTGAGAGCGTGGCCAATGGCAGTCGCAGCAGGTACCCGGCAATAGAGACGGGTGCGAGTATCGCAAAGCTGCCCAAATAAGATAAGCCAATGGTGCCCAGCAGGCCGGAGCGCAGGTCGTCGCGCGCCACTAGACGCACGATCACGTACCCGGGCAACAGCAACATGAGCCAGAACAGCAGTGGGGTATACATTCCCATATTGTCGTGATCCGCGCTGCCCTGCGTTGGCAGCGGCCATTCGAGAACCGTCACTCCGTCGCGATGCGCACCACGACCATACCACCGCGCTCCCACTTCTCCCGCGTGCAAGCCTGCAACCAGGTCGCCCGGCGGTAGTGCCTCTTCGTAAGCAGCACATGCTCCACGCCATAACGCTTCAGCAGGCTGCGGCGCAGCTCCCACGGCGTCTGGTCGGCGAGCATGGCCCGTTCGTCGTCTCGCAGTTGCGGCTTAACACGCCGGGCCAGCCCCGCGCCTTTGGTCAGACCCAAGACATAACAATCGTGCATGCCGACGAGCTGCCGTCCGACGCTGCCGCGCGTCAGCACCACTGAGCCGGGCGGGATGTGCTTGCGATAGAACTTGCGCTGCGCGCGCCACCAGTCCAGGGTACCAAGCCGCGCGCTGTGCGAGCCGGTAACCCGGCGCGCGTAGGAAGGCCAGGAAAACGCTCCGCTGCGGGGCGCGCGCCACAGCCCGTACGACAGCACGCCCACGCTGAGCGCGGCCGTCACCAGCGCTTGCGTCATCCGCGCTGTGGTAGGCCGCGGGCGACCGCGCGTGGCCAGCCATACACTGACCACCAACAATACGGCGGCCAGGCCGGCGAAGCGTCCGCCGAACACCGCCTGTCGGTAAGACTTCAGGAAACGGTCCGAGTGTCCAGCGGGTGGCAGCTTAATCCAAATGGACGTGGGGGTCCGGGCAAAGAGGTCCCGGCGTTGCGCCTCGCCGTTCCATGTGATCTCGACCACGCCCGACCACGGATGAGTCACCAACAGCAGCTTGACGCCGCGGCGCAGGCGACCACGCCACCGCAACGTCGCCGGCTGGTTGCGATGAGACAAAAGCGCGTCGTCGCGGTGCTGCCAGTTGCCGTGCAACTGGAACTCCTGCGGATCGACGCGCGTGCCGTCGGCCCGGTACAATCCCCGCACCCAGACTTCGCTCGCCCGGGCCGCGGCGTTCCTCTCACCGGTCGCAATGACAGTGAGCTTCTGCACCGCTGGCCAGGGGAATCGTGGCGGACGGTAGCGAAACACCGTGTGCGCCAACACCACAAAAACCACACATGCGATGCACCAGCCGAGCTGCAGCCAACCCGGGTAACACCGCAGGCGCCGCCAGGCGAAGCGATACAGTAGCCCGAAGATGAGGACGGCTCCGACGACGGCCACCGCGGCGCCCACAGCGATGGGCAGGGTATTAAGTCCGTCGGAGACGCGCGGAAACGCCAGGCACACGCGCCAGCCGATGTACCCCGCAGATGACAGCGCCAGCCCAACGAGGATGCTGACGGACAGGCCGTAACACGTTCGCAGGATCGCGGAAATCACCATTGGCCCAAGCACTCACGTATCCGGGTTGCCTCGAAGCGCACCATCCTGCTCACGTGATTGCGCGTTGTCGCCGACACCACTCGAACCACTCCCCAGACCGCTTCGCCTTATGCTCCCAGATACCGCGGCTCGAGAGGGAATGTCAACTCCCGCGTGAGCCGGGGCTTCCCACTCCGCCGGGTGCCGGGTGCCATGGCCAAGCGTAGCGCGGCCATGTTGCCCGCACGCCCATCAGCATGCCCGCGCCTGCGGCTTGGACCTGCCCTCGGGCGGCGTATTCTCCC
>JAUWXH010000215.1 GCA_030616465.1 Planctomycetota bacterium
GCGTCCTTGACCGCCAGCAGCGTACGTTTGAGACCGAACGGCTTGTCGAGTCTTTGGCCGGTGCAGAAGCGGTCGCCGACGTCGAGCGCGTTCCGCCAACGCATCTCCCATCCGTCGATGCCCATACGTTCGGCCAGCAAATCGAGACAGCCTTCGATCGCGAACGCCGCCTGGTTCACGCCGAAGCCACGCATCGCCCCGCTGGGTGGGTTGTTGGTGTAGACCGCGCGTGACTCGATATCTACGTTGGGCACGCGGTACGGCCCGGCGGCGTGACTGGCCGTCCGCTCCAGCACTTTGCCGCCGACCGAAGCGTAGGCGCCGGTATCGCCGACGATCCGCGCCCGCAGCGCCGTCAGCCGACCATCCGCGTCGCAACCGACTTTGATGCGAATCTTCATCGGGTGCCGTTTGGGGTGCAGGCGGAAGCTCTCTTCACGCGTCAGCGAACACTTGACCGGCCGCCCGCACAGCGCCGCCGCCAGCGCCGTCTGGGCCTGCACGCTCAGGTCCTCCTTGCCGCCGAACGCCCCGCCGTTGGAGACCAGCTCGACGTGCACGCGCTCGGGGTCCCAGCCAAGTACCGACGCGATCTGCCGCCGATCATCGAAGACCCCTTGGCCTTGACTGAATACCTTCAGCCTCTCCACACGGTCACCACCGACTGGTTGTGGGATTGCGACACACGCCTCGGGCTCGAGGTACATGTGCTCGACGCGCTGGGTGGCGAACGTACGCTCGACCGCGTGGACCGAATCAGCCAGCGCCTTGTCCGCGTCCCCCCGGCGAATCGCCGAACGCGACAACATGTTCCCCCCCGGATGAATCTTGGACGCATCGGGCTCAAGCGCGTCTTCGGGCGTGGTGATCGGCGTGCGCACTTCGTACTCGACCCCGATGTGCCGCGCGGCCTCGCGGGCAGTACGTTGGTCGCTTGCCACGACCACGGCCAGCACGTCACCGACGCAGCGTGTTTCCTCGCCCACCGCCACCAGAATCGGCCAGTCCTGCTCGATCAACCCCACGAAGCGGTCGCCGGGCACGTCGGCGGCGGTGATTACGCGTTGCACACCTCCTACTGCGAGCGCCGGCCCAACCTCGATCGCCCTGACCAGCGCCCGCGGATGGTCGCTGAACCGCAGCCCGGCGTGCAACATGCCCTCAACCGCGATGTCGGCCACGTACCGGAAATCGCCGAGGACAAGCTCCTGCGCGCGGTAGCGGTCCAGCCGCGTGCCGACCCGGCCGCTTATGTCACCGGGCGGCAAACGCTTACCCGCCCGTACGCCGGCCAGCAGCTCGATCGCGTCAATGATCTTCACATACCCGGTGCACCGGCAGACGTGCTGCGAAAGCGCCTTGGCGATCTGCCTGCGTGTCGGCTGCGGGTTCTTCTCCAGCAACGCGACCGCCCGCATCACGATCCCCGGAATGCAGAACCCGCACTGCACGCCGCCGGCACGAACGAAACACTCCGCGACCTGCCGCCGCAGCTCAGGGCTCAAGCCCTCCGCGGTGGTAACCTCCTGCCCTGCGACCGCAGCTACCCCGAGCGCGCATGACAAGCGCGCCCGCCCGTCCACCAGAACCGTGCAACACCCGCACTGGCCCTGCGGCGCGCAGCCGCTCTTGGGTGAGATGATCCCCAACTCTTCCCGCAGAACGTCGAGCAGCAGCCGCTCCGGCTCAACGCGCACGGACACGGGCCGACCGTTCAGAACAAACGAGATCGCTTCGCGCACGCTCTCCTGCGCGTTCTGCTGTCTTCGGTTCGACGCCATTTCGTACCGGCTGGATTCTAGGTTGCCGCCGTGCGGTCCTCAATCTCCCAAGAGATGGGCCTCCCCTCCGGCCGGCTCGCCTTGAGGGTGGGCCGCGGTCTTGCTAGTTTCCGCTCATGACCGTTGCCAACGCCGTGCTGACCGACGCGCAGGCCAAGCTCGAGGCCGCCCGCTGCCTGATGTGTGACGACCCGCCTTGTGTGACCGCCTGCCCCGCGCAGGTCCGGGTCAAGCACTTCATCCGCGCGATCCGCTTCGACTCCCCACGCCGCGCGATCAACCTGATCCGCGACCGCAACGTCTTCGCCGGCGTCTGCGGACTGGCTTGTCCCGTTGACGAGCTGTGCGTTGGGGCGTGCGCCAACACGGAACTGAGCACGCCCATCGCGATCGGACAACTCCAGCACTATGCCGCCGTGACCGCAATCCAGTCCGCTGGTGCGAGAATCCCTTCTCGCACCCAGACCAGCGGGAATCCCTTCCCGCAGCCCGACGCCTCCACCGCAAGCGTCGCCGTCATCGGCGCGGGGCCCTCCGGCCTCGCGACCGCCGCCGAGCTCGCCCACTGCGGTCATCAACCCATCGTGTTCGAAAAAAACAAGCGCCCCGGCGGGATTTGCACCTACGGCGTGCCCATCCACCGCGTCCCGCAAGATCTGGTCGCCGCCGAAATCGAGTACGTCAGAAGTCTCGGCGTCGAGATCAGGACGTCAAGCCCGTTCGGCAAAGGCACTACGCTCGATGACCTTTTTACGGACGGTTTCAAAGCTGTATACCTCGCCACCGGCGCGCAACGGGCCCTCACGCCGAACATCCCCGGCGAGAGCCTTGTCGGCGTGACCACCTGGAAGAACCTGCTCGACCGCTTCTCACACTACACCTTGGGCGAAGGTGAGAAACCCGACGTCCCCAGGAGCGTCATCGTCGTCGGCGGCGGGAGCGTCGCGATGGACACGGCCAGTGCCGCCCGGCGGCTCGGGGCCGAGGAGATCGACCTGGTTTGCCTCGAAGCCCCGCGCGAGATGCCCGCCTACCACGACGAACTGAAAGAAGTCTGGGACCAAGGCGGACGCTTCCACACCCGCTCGATGCCGCTCGAGATCACCGGCCACCACGGCCGCGTCACCGGCCTCAAGGCCGTCCGCATCCGCTGGAAGGAACCTGACAAGTTCGTCCCCGAAAACGCCGAGAGAATCGCCGGTACCGGATACTGGCTACCTGGTGAGATGGTCATCTTCGCCATCGGGGCCAAACCTGCACCTCGGTTGGCTGACGCGCTGCCCGGCGTAAAGCTCGATGATGCCGGCCGCGTCATCGTCGATCCCGAAACCGGCGCCACTTCGCGCCCGGGTGTCTTCGCCGGCGGTGACGTCGCCACCGACGGCGGAACCACCATCATCAAGTCCGTCGCCGAAGGAAAACGCGCCGCCCAGGCCATCGACGCCTATTTACGCGAGACGAGCCGCGGGCTTCAGCCCGCGCGGACCCAAGAACAGGAACAATCTCCATCCGAGTGAAAAACCCCAGTCGCTGGTGCGAGAATCCTTTCTCGCACCCTGATCGGCGGGAATCCTTTCCCGCCCCTGTGGAGGCGCACGGATGATCACCCACGACCGCGATCTGTCGATCGATTTCTGCGGCGTCCGCCTCCCCAACCCCTTCGTCCTCTCCGCCGCGCCGCCGACGGACGATCTGGACATGGTGCGGGCGGCGTTCGACGCTGGCTGGGGCGGGGCCGTCCTCAAGACCACCTCCGTCGAGACCGAGCCGGTCGATCTGGTCTACCCGATGATGTCCGCTGTTCACTTCGGGGGCCAGCGCGTCATGGGCCTAGGCAATATCGACCTGATCTCCCAGCACCACATCGACGTTGTCGAGCGGCGGGCACAGACGCTCAAAGCCGAGTACCCCGACCGCGTCGTCGCTGCCAGCATCATGGGCTCGAAGAAGGAGGAATGGCAAACGCTGGTCAAACGGTTGGAGGCGGCCGGCGTCGATATCATCGAGTGCAGCTTCTCCTGCCCGCAGGGCAGCATGGGCGCAGAGCCCGGTGCCATGCTCGCCCAGAGCATCGACGCCACCGAACGCGTCACCAACTGGATTAAGGATGCCGCCGAGCGCTGCCCGGTCGTCATCAAGATCACCCCCCAGGTCACCGACGTCGTCAAGGTCGCCCGGGCGGTCAAGCGCGGCGGGGCCGACGCCATCTGCGCCGCCAACACTATCCCCGCGCTGATGGGCGTGGACGTGGAAACGTTCGTGCCGTGCCCGAATGTAGACGGGTATAGCACGTACAGCGGCCTGTCCGGCCCGGCGACCAAACCCGTCACGCTGCGCACGCTGGCCGAGATCGCCAAGCACGTGGACATTCCGATCACCGCTACCGGCGGACCCGTCACCTGGCGCGACGCCGTCGAGATGATGCTCGTGGGCGCGACGACGGTGCAGTTCTGCACGGCGGTGATGCACTACGGCTACGACATCATCGACGACTTGCAGGACGGCTTGGCGTTCTACCTCGACGACAAGGGCTTCGCGAAGCCGGCCGACATCATCGGCAAAGCCCTTAAACGCATTGTCAGCCACGGCGAGCTGCCGCGCGACAAGAAGGTAATCGCCTCGCTGATCGAGGACCGCTGCGTCAAGTGCGATTTGTGCTACATCGCCTGCCGCGACGGCGGCCACCAGGCCATCAAGCTCGATCCCTCCACCCGCCTTCCCCAGATCGACCCCGAAAAATGCCCCGGCTGCCGCCTCTGCGTAACCATCTGCCCCGCCGACGCCCTAACAATGGTAGAGGCTAAGGCCTAGCTGAACCGCAGGAGCCCGCGCGTTCGTAATTGTCTATGCGACCGAGACTTAGCAACCGGGCGGCGTATGAGGCGCCCGTTGCTGTCGCGGTCCGCAGGTAGCGGAGAGGTCGTGCAACCTCCGGACCACCCAATAGAAACTCACAAATCTCATTGAAAACCGCTTGATTTTCAGGCCCAGGGGAGCGATTATTCTAGTACAACTCCCCGGCGATGAGCCGGTTGGGCGGTCTATATGACCGCCTGTTTTTTTGCACCGGCACAGGAGCCCCAATGCCCCGACGCACCATCGTCTAC
>JAUWXH010000467.1 GCA_030616465.1 Planctomycetota bacterium
GCTGGGCCGTGTTGATCAGCACCGCCTTGGCGGTGGCGGCGTGGGCCTTGTTGTCGAAGACGGTGCCCTGGGGATCGACCTCGTTGCCGAAGATGCCGTCCGCCCACATGTCGAAGAACAGACCCACGTGGCCGCAGATGATCGGGGTGGCGCCGCTGGTGCCGCTGAAGTTGGAAGTATAGCCGTTGGGGCCGGTGGAGGTGGTGAGGATGTTGTCATAGTACGCACACAGATCGGGCTTGATCCGCCCGTCGGCGGCCGGCCCGATGCTCGCGCCGCCGCACCAGCAGTCGTCCGACGGGTCCAGCGTGTCGTAGTGGTGGATGCCGCCGCCCGAGATGATGTTCTTGGCCCAGGCCTGCGGGCGCGACCTCTGGTCGCCCTCGTTCGACTGCGACTGGCAGTGGTTGACGTCGGAGTCAAAGATGGCGGCGTCGGTGTCCGCCGAGATCGTGGTGTATTCTGTGACCTGAAAGCTCCCCACACTGGACGTCTGGAAAACCGCGAACCACGGATCCTGGGCCAGCTCCAGCGAGTGGTTATAACGATTCGTGCCGTCCATGCCGATCGTGTGGTAGTCCGCAATAATGCCCTGCCCGGCGGGCAACAAGCCGCGGGCGTCGGGGTTGCCGGTACCGTCGCCGAAGCAGATGCCCGAGGTCGACGCGCCGTGCGAGGCGCTGCCCACCGCCCCGTGCGGGATCAACGGGCGCGACTGGAAATCGATGTGGGTCTGATTGAAGCCGTTGTCGAAGACCTCGCCACGCACGCCCCCGCCATCGTATCCGAACGTTTCGATGTGGTTGGCGCCGCCGTACTCGCGGGCGTTGTTCATGTCCGTCTCGTACGGGCTCCAGCGGTCGATGAAGCAGATCTCATCCCAAGAGGCGACCTGGAAGAGCTGGTCGGGGGTGAGGGTGGCTTCCAGCAGGAACTTGCCGGCGTCGGGCCGGTTCACCTCGCCGCCCATCTCGCGGATGCGCTTGGCGACGGCCTGCTTCTGCCAGGCCCCGGACTCGAAGACCTGGATGTTGTAGCGCTGCCAGGGGTACAGTTCCGGAGCCAGGGCCCGGGTTTCCAGCATGAACTCCTCCAGCCGGTAGGCCGGGTGGTAGGAGCCGATCCAGCGGACGTAGGGCAGAGCCGCGACCGCATCGCGCACGGCGGGGCTCATCTCGACGATGTGGGCGTGGTTGGCGACGAAGTGGCGGATCTTCCCGCCCAGGGCCTCGATGTCGGTGCGAAACACCTCCAGCGGCTGGGTGACGAACTGGACCAGGTACAGGTTGCAGTCGGCGCCGGCGCCGAGCCCGACGGCGGGCGAAGGCTCGCCCAAGGCCGGGTCGAAGTCGCCGTGCCGCAGCTTCAGCACGTACGAGGTCTCCCGGGCGCGGTCGATCTGCTCGCCGCCCAGACTGATCGCGTAGAACGGGACGTTCTGCCCGTCCGCGAGCGTCTCCTCCCACAGGATCAGGGCCGTGGGGGAGCCGGGCACTTCGACCAGCCGCTGGTTCACGATCTGGTTGGCGGTGGCGTGAAACTCGGTGCCCTGCCAAGTCAACCGGGAACCGGCCTCGTCGACCACCAGGTCGAGATCGGCGGCGAGCGCCGCCACCGGCAACAAAAACAGGAATGTCAAGGAGAACCCTACTACACCTCGATACTTCGGCTTCATGTTTGCACTCCAAAAACCATTCCAGCAACAGGATCCTCGCGGTCGTCGCAGATCGCACAAGTCCCGGCTTCCAGCCGGGCTCCCATAGGAAAACCAGGCACAGCGCCGACGGATAGCCGGCGTTGTCGGCTGAGCGCCAACAACTCGGATACGCAAAGCCTCGCTCCGCTCCGCTGAACCGCCACGCTACCATCCCAGCGCGGGGCACTCAACCGCCTGGCCGGCGCAAATCCCTCCGAGCGACGGCCACGCCCCGTATCCACTACACCCGCAGGCGCGGCCTCGGTCAATCCGGGCCCACACCAGCCTACCACACAATGATAACGCAGCCGGCCCCGAAATAGAAACCCAAACTTGGGAGGGTTCGGTCCGCGGCGAGCGACCCGAGAACCGCGGTGTGCGGTGATTGGGTGGCCGCGCGGGCTTCAGGCCCGCGGCTCTTCAGAGGGGCGGAGCACGTCGCGAACGGAGGTGGGGGGCCGGCCGGAATGGCGCGGTGGTGGTGCGGGCCCGCCGAACGTAGCTTCAGGCAACCCTTACGGGCACTCGCAGATGCCCGTGGTCAGGCAGACGACGAACGGGTCGATGTCGAAGGCATCCAGCGCGCCGTCGCGGTTCAGGTCGCCGAGCGCGTGGGAGTAGCCCTTGAGGCCGAGACTGTGGAGTTCGCCCCCCGCGACCGCCACGAAGCCTGTGTTGGGCGGCGGGACGTTGCACTGGCCGTGGTTGTTGCGTCCCCAGGCGACGATCGAGCCGTGACCGTCCTGCGCCCAGGCGGTCGCCGGCGCGAGCAGCCCCGCCAGCACACCTCCGCACACCAGTTTGACGATTGCCCTTTTCATCGCAGTACCTCCTTTATCGAAGTGTCTTGCCGCGTCTCATCCTTGCCCGGGACGGCGTCGGCCGGGCAGGA
>JAUWXH010000157.1 GCA_030616465.1 Planctomycetota bacterium
CAACCGGCTGGGCTTGACGCTGCCACAACGGCTCAGACGCATCGGTGAGGTTGCCCAAATGTAGTCACGACTTTTGCTCGTAATCGGCCCTGGCGCTACCACCACGGCCGATTTTGCTTCACAAGTGTTCAACTTGGGCTAAGAGGAAGTCATCAAGCGCTAGGCAGCGCGCCGAACCGAAACGTAGCGGCCGGGCTCCATCTTGGCCGGTCGAAGCACGGGCAAACCCCGACTTCGCCGGGGCCTGCCCATGCCACCCGCGGAACAGAACCGCGACCGTGAGGGAACGGCCCGGAACACGCAGCGTCCGGCTTGCGCAGTTCGCCTGTCCGCCGTCATCGCTATACACTGCTGAACACCCGTCGCACGGAACAACCATGGTGCGGCGGTTAAGGAGGTTATCGGCAATGAGCGTCTTCTATCGAGCGGCAGCGTCCTCGACGACCGTGTTCGTCGGGATGCTGTTGGTCCCGGGGACGACGGCGATGATGGGAACACAGGAAACGTCAAAGAGCACGCACGAGAAGACGGTCCGCGTCGCCGTGTGTCAAATCCTCTGCATCGACAGCGACCGCGAGGGTAACTTCCGGCGGATCGAGTACGCGCTCGAGTCCGCGGCGAAGCAGGGGGCTCAGTTGACGTGCTTCCCGGAGACGGCCATCCTCGGCTGGGTGAACCCTGAGGCCCATGAGTTGGTGGATCTGATCCCCGGGCCGACGTCGGAGCGCATCGCCGAGCTGGCCCGCAAGCACAAGCTGATGATCTGTATCGGCCTGGCGGAAAAGGCCGGCGACAAGCTCTACGATTCAGCGATCCTGGTTGGGGCGGACGGCAGGATCCTGAGCAAGCATCGCAAGATCAACACGCTGGTCGAACTGATGGAACCACCATACGCGCGCGGCACGCGCGAGGATATCCGGGTCGTCGAGACGCCGCTCGGCCGGATTGGCCTGCTGATCTGCGCGGACACCTTCAAGGACGAGCTGGTCCAGGCCGCCGGCGCACAATCGCCCGACCTGTTGCTGGTGCCGTACGGCTGGGCCGCGGACAAGAGCGAATGGCCGGAGCACGCCACAAAACTGGCGGCATGCGTCTCGGCCACGGCAAAACGTGCCGGTTGCCCCGTCGTCGGCACCGACCTGGTCGGGCTGATCACGG
Source organism: Planctomycetota bacterium (assembly GCA_030616465.1). GTDB lineage: Bacteria > Planctomycetota > Phycisphaerae > UBA1845 > Fen-1342 > JAUWXH01. Next base: position 1,159 of record JAUWXH010000157.1, read on the forward strand.
CGGGGCCGTGGACGGGCAAGACCTACGGCGGTCAGAGCGTCGTGGCCGACCGCGAAGGCAAGGTGCTCACGGTCCTGCGCGACCGCGACGCCGAGGTGCGCGTCATTGACCTCAAGATCGGCCGGGGCTCGTAGGGCAGGTGCAGCGTAGCGACACCTGCCAACCTTGCTGTACCAGCGGCCAGATTCTCCGGTCGCTGCGCTTCCTCAGAATGACAAGTGCCGGTGGCAGGTCTCGAAGACTCGACCTGCCCTACACGGATGTTGTCACGAGACCACTCTCCGCTGGCGTGTGGGAGCCGTGCGACGCGCCGCCGGGGCGTCGGTGCGCTCGCGGGCGCCGGGAGGGCCCGCGGTTCGCTTCTTCGAGCGGCCACGGCGCTTCGGGTGGCCCCTGACCTGCGCTGCCGCCTGGTCGATAGCTCGCCGCAGGTCGGACAGCTCGCGCACGGTCAGCGGGCGGACGGCGCCGAGCGGGAGGCGCTTCAGCGTCAGCGGGCCGATCGCCAGGCGCTTCAGCGCTTTCACGCGGTGGCCCAGCCGGGCCAGCATGCGCCGCACCTGCCGGTTGCGACCTTCCTTCAGCGTGATTTGCAGCACACTGGCGTCGCGGCCACGGTGCGTGACCCGCACGTTGGTGGCCTGAGCCTTGCCGTCTGAAAAGTAAACGCCGGCTCTCATCCGCTCGGGCAGGTCGGTCGGCACGCGGCCGCGCACCTCGGCCCGGTAGACCTTCGGCACACCGTAACGCGGGTGCGTGATCCGTTCGGCCAGTTCGCCGTCGTTGGTCATCAGCAGCAGGCCGCTGCTGTCCGTGTCGAGCCGGCCGACGATGAACAGGCGGGCCCTCAACGGCGGCAGCAAGTCCACGGCCCGCAGCCGACCGGCCGGATCGCGGTCCGTACACACGACCCCCTTCGGCTTATGCACCAGGAGATACACGTGACGCTCGGTACGCACCAGCGTGCCATCTACCACCACCTTGTCGCGCCGCGGGTCCACGAACGCCGGCAGTGTGTCCACCATTTGGTCGTTCACCAGCACGTGACCATCGCGGATCAGCTCTTCGGCGCGACGGCGTGAGGCAACGCCGGCATCGGAAAGGAACTTCTGTAGCCGGACGCGCGTGGACGGCGTGTCTGCTTTGCTCATGGTTGCTCAGTTGGCCAGCAGGTCTCGAAGACTCGACCTGCCCTACAGGCTCAGGGCTGCTCGGGTTCGCGGATGTCGCTCGAGGCGGGCGGCGACTCCTCGACCTCTTCAAACACCGGCGGCTCGGTCACGGACGGCGGCTCATCCGCCTCCGGTCGCTCGGGAATCTCGGCCGGCCCGAGCAACTCGGCCAGGCTCTCCCGCTCCAGCACCACCCGCGCCGGGATGGCCCCGTCCCGCTCCAACGCCGCCAGCACTTGCACCACCTGCGAGTAGTTCAACCCGACCCCACGAAGGCGACCCGCCTCGTCCTTGACCGGCAGGTCCGCCAACGCGACGATCAGATCGATCAGTCGCGGGGGCACCAGGATCTTCTCCGAAAGCCGATGGCTTTGCGGGGCTCGGTAGAACAGTGTGATGTCGTCGGTCTTCGCCAGCGCGTTTAGCACCACGCGCTCCTCGGGGTGGCTGTAAAACAGCGGCAGCGTGAGCGGCGTGCGCGTGCCGAACACGGCAACCCGCGGCTCGCGGGTCCGCCGCACGTAGATGAGCGGCTCCCCGCCGGACTCCACGACGTCGAGGATCAGGTTTGTTTCCGACGAGTCCAGGGCGCTGGGGAAGACCTGCGTCTGGATCGCCGACGCGTGCCGGTGCTGCAACAGCCCCTCGTATGCCGCGATGCGAACCTCCTGATCCTCGTCGTCCAGCAGGGGCGTCAACTCCACCGTCGCCGCCGGGAACGCACACCCGCCCAGCTCTTTCACCGCCGGCAAGCGGTGCGGGTGGCGTGGCGTGACGGCAATCTCGGTCATCACCGGCAGGGCCGTCGCATCCTTGAGGCGCAAGCCGGCCCGGGTGGCGTAAAAACGTACCGACGGATTCTCGTGCGCGTACAGCGGCTGGATCTGGGCCACACCCACCCGGCCGATGCCCTCCCACATCAGGCTGACGCGCTCGGCGTCGGCGCTGGAGGAGCTGATCACTCGCGCCAGCTCGCGCAGCTTCCGCTCGTAGAAGGCCGGATGGTTCGGCAGGTACAGGTGCGTCACGAGCTGGATGAAGTGGCCCGGCCGCGTGGCAAACTCCGGCGGCGTGTACAGACTGAGGTGGCCCTTGCTCATGGCCTCCGCCGCCTCGGGCCGGTGTCCGAAACGCTCGTTGATGCGTCGCTCGATCCGGCGAGCCAGCGAGTAGGACGGCTCGATCAGCAGCAGTCGAACGCTTCGCTGGGTGAGGGTCTCGCCGCCGCTCAGCGCGAAGCCCCGCCGCGGGTCGGACATGCCCGTGGGGTTCGACTCTGAGGCGAACGGGTTTGTAAACACGGTCCCGCGCGCCCGAGCGACCGTGCGTCCCCCGATCAGCCCCTCCCGACCCTGGGCGACCTCGAAGATCTTCAGGTCGCACGGCAGCAGCATCCCGCCTTCCAGCGAGCGGGTCGCCGTGCCGGGGATGGCCTGTACCTGCATGTCGAAGCGTGTGCCGCGCGGAGCCCCCGGCGGGACGATCCCCACCACTTCCACCACCGCCGTATCAAGCGAGTCGATCAGCCGTTCCGGCGAGAGGCGTGGGCGTCGCCGGCCGCCGCCCTTGGGCGCGAGCTGCAAGCTCAGGTATTCCACGAGGTATTCACGGATGGTGGTGGGGCAGTCGCGGCTGCCGTTCTCGCCCAGCCCGACCACGAGGCTGAACCCGCGCACGCGTTGCCCGGTAACGCTGCTAAGCAAGCCGTAGGATCCGATTGTGTCGGCCAGGACCTGCTGGCCCTGGGCGGCGGGTCTCGGTGGGGGTTCGGGCGGCAGGGACTTCCGCCAGCCCCAGTCCCCCTCCTGGCAGCCGGCTAGCACCACCAGCACGCCCGTGGCCACACGCACGGCGGCACGCCAACGTATGCTGCGAAGCATGATCCAGTCCTCGCGTCGGGATTACGTCCGTCTCGTGCCCACGTCGTCGGCTCGCTAGCTTGTGCGGTTGCCTGCGTAGCGGCCTCGGACCGAATTCGGTACGGCGGGCTCGCGGTAGTCAGGGTAAAGTATAACCGAGTTGGCGGCGCGCGGTACAGCCGCCGGCTCGATCCCGGTCGTAGCCGGTCGATGGCCGGCGGGGCGCTTGACCGCTCGGGTCGGGGAGTCCATCGTACGCGCCCGAGGCTCGGTTTGTGGGAGGCACAGTATGGCCAAAGTTGCCGTGATCATACCGGCCGCCGGCGTGGGCAAGCGTTTCGGCGGCGACGTCAAGAAACCCTTCGCCCAGCTCGACAACCGCCCGATCTTCATCCGCTCGATCGAGCTGTTCCTTAATCGCCAGGACGTTTGCCAGGTGATCCTGGCGGTCGGCCCCGACGACTACGACGTCGTCAAGGACAAGTACGCCGCCCAGATCATGTTCATGGGGCTGAAACTCGTCAAGGGTGGGCAGCAGCGCTTCGAGTCGGTCCGTCTGGCCCTGGAGCACGTCGATGAGCAGGCCGAGTTGATCTGCGTCCACGACGCCGTACGCCCCTGCGTCCTCGAAAACTGGATCGACGCGGTGTTCGCCAAGGCCGCCCAGACCGGGGCGGCGATCCTGGCCGCCCCGCTGACGGGCACGGTCAAACGCGTTGGCGGCAAGGGGATCATCGACGAGACGGTTCCGCGCGCGGGCCTCTATCAGGCCCAGACGCCGCAGGTTTTCCGGAAGGATCTCCTGGTCCAGGCTTATGCCGAGTTGCCGGACGATCTCCACCCGACGGACGACGCCCAGGTGGTTGAGCGAACCGGGCAGCGCATTACGGTGGTGAAGAGTGACCACCGGAACGTCAAGATTACTTCGGCGGGGGACATGGCGCTGGCATCGGCGATCCTCAAGGGGATCAGCCGCAAGGCCAAGGGCCCGGCACCGCGCGGCCCGTTCGAAGAAGCCCAGTGGTGATTTCACTCCCAAGAGGGTAGAATAAGAGCTTCGGGATAGTCTGGCCCACTGTCCGGCAAGGACTGTCGGGCAAAGTAGCACGGTGTCATGCGCGAGCGCGTGGTTATGCTCATGCAAGCGGGGTGTCGTGCGGTACCCATCGGTCGGGCTCGGGTCGGGTGGGTGATCGCCGCGATGGTCGTCGCCCTGCTGGCGAGCGTGGGTTGTGACCTTGCCCGGCCGCGGTGGCTGGGCGGCGGCGACTCGCCAGACGAACAGGGCTCCGACCGGATCGCCGACGCCGACACCGCCTTCACCCTCCTGCCGTCGACGCCGGCATCCATCCGGGAGCCGCAACGACCCGTCCGCTCCACCACCGTGCTATCGGTCCTGCACGTGCAGATCCCGCGTGAGCGGCGTGCGGCGGCCGAGAAGGTCTGGAATCACCTGCGCGAGGACGTGCTCGACAGCGAGCTGGCCCTGCGGCTACGGCGCAACGGGCTGCGCGTCGGCTTCGGACAGGCGCAATGGTGGGATGCCATCAAGGCGGCCCTCGACGCCATCGAGGGGCACCGCGTCAGCTATATGGATGCGGTTCGGCTGCCGCCCGGCTTCCCGCTCGGGCTGGAACTGGATACCGAGCCGCGCGACCAGACCCTCTTCCTCGTCC
>JAUWXH010000361.1 GCA_030616465.1 Planctomycetota bacterium
GTGCGCTGAGAGCGGTGGGGCGTCTCTCTACTTCGCACGCTGCACCTGTTCATCTCCGTGCGTACGCAGCAACCGGCCCGCCTTGACCGCCGCGCGGCGAAGCAGCTTGGCCGGCCTGGCAAGCGGACCACCGACACTCGCCGCCCAGCGCTGGGGACGCTCCAATAGCTTCATCGCGAGGCAAGCCGAGTTGTACACGGGGGAGCGCAACAACCGCTCAACGTCATCGGTGGGCCTGAGCTCGATTCGCAGGCGACCTTCCGCGATGTCCTGACGTAAGGCCTCGATCTGCTCGGGATGCCGGCCGCGGAAGCGCTCGAGCCAGCTTGGATGGTTGTATACGTTGTGCACCCGGAACGGGTTGGTGAGCCGCATGTAACCGTCTTCCGCCCATTCCGCGGCGCGCGTGCGGGCCGTCCAGTCCGCGTGCTGGTAATACGCGCACTTCTCACGCACCTGCTTTGGGAACACTAGTGAATAGTGGTGCATGTAGATGCCACGCCGCGCCAGTGTATCCCCGTCCAGCCACTTCAAGCTCCGCAAGTCGCGGCCGGCGGCGTCGTGGATCGTCGGGGGCCGGTGCGCCACGTAGCGGTAGCCCGGGCCCCATCGGAACACGCGGTGGATGATTCGCGCGTCGCGCCGCAGATACCAGCCGTCATTGATGTAGTCGAACCCGCCCCAAAACGGTATCTGTCGGAACGACACCGTGGCGAGCTTCGGATCTTCGTGCAGCATCCGCAGGACGGCCCGCATGTCGCCGGAGTGGTAGAACTCGTCCACGTCCACCTGCCAGAGGTAGTCGCCGGTGGCACGCCGCGCGAAGGCGGCGCTCTGCTCGTGCTTTTCACCGGGCCAGAAGCCGTCGGGGTGCCCGCTGTCCTCGGCCGTGACGATCAGCAGCTTGTCGTCGGGATCCTCGGACCGCTTGAACTCGTGCAGGCTGTCCAGCGTGCCGTCGGTTGAATGTCCGTCGGGGCTGGCGATGCTGGCCGCGGCCGGCACGGCCCCCTCGACCACGATGATCTGGTGCGCGAACGGATACACGGCGCGCAGGCAGTAACGCGTGAACGGCTCTCCGTTGAGCACGATGACGCCGAACGTGACGCGGGGCCCTTCGGTCGCCGCGCAATCATCGCTTGTGGGGACTGCGCTGGATGTCATCAGGCCGATCCTTCTACGCAGCGGCAAGATCGGATACGAGCCCGCCTGGTCCTATCGGTGTGAGTCCAGGCGCCGTTTGAGCCGGCGGGTCGCCCCGTCGGGACCGGTGGCCCGATAACGTGTGCTCGTCGGTGCGTCGCACCCCGCGCCGTCTCAGATCGCTGCACCGCCCGATCGGGAGTGGCGCGCCAGGGCCGTTTCGAGGGGGCTGTCTCGACGCCCGATAGACAAGGCAGGAACGACAAGTGGAATCGGCGGTCAACCGCCTCGTCTGGAACACCGCGCGGGTCGACGCGTGAACATTCTGAGCGGTTCAAACTCGCCCGGGTTATCGGTCGTGCGGCGAGCAGCAGCGACGCGAAGCACGCGCGACCCGCTGCCTGAGCGCCCATTGAACGTGTTGATGGTCAACACCGCGCAAACCGGCGGCGGCGCCGGACGCGCCGGAGAGTTGCTCACGGCGGGCCTGAGAGGCGCCGGTACGCGGGTGCGCGCGTTCGTGGCCGGCAGTCGGGGCGGCGATGCACATAGCTTCCTCGCCGGGCATTGGCGCGAGCGAACTTTGGCGGCGTGGCTCTCGCGCCGGGGGCTGCCGGAACTGGGTCATCTGAGCTCATTTCTGTGGCGCTGCCGCCGGGAGTACGCGGCGGCCGACGTACTCCATTTTCACAACCTGCACGGCGACTACCTGTCGATCGCGGCGTTGCCGCTGTGGGGTTTCGACAAACCGGTGGTCTGGACGCTGCACGATTTGTGGCTGGTCACCGGGAATTGCGCCTATCCATACACGTGCCCACGCTGGACGCGCAGTTGCGGGCGCTGCCGCCAACTCGGCGTGTACCCCATGAGTGCGGTGGATCGCAGCCGGTTTTACCGCCGGCTGAAGCCCCGGCTGATCGCGGCCGCCTGGCCGATCCTGGTGGCTCCGTCGCGCTGGCTGGCCGCGCACGTGCGGCAGGTACCCGAGCTGGCTGGTCTGCCACTCCGCGTGATTCCTTACCCGATCGCGTGCGAAGTTTTCTCGCCGACGAGCGACCGCGCTGCGGCCCGCCGCTCCTTCGGGCTGGCACCCGCCGCGCCGACGGTGATCCTGGGCGGGTACGACTGGAGCGATGCACGTAAAGGCGGGCCGGACGCGATCGCCGCGCTGCGCCGCGCGTCGGCGCGCGTCCCGGGATTGCAGCTACTAGTCATCGGAGCGGACAGCGACCACGTTCTACAACGCAGCGGCGTGCTCGGGCGGGCAGTGCCGTTCCTACGTGAGCGCGCGGCGCTCGCGCGGGCCTACGGCTGCGCGGATGTGTGCCTGCTGCCGTCGCGGGCGGAGAACTATCCGCTGACCGTGTTGGAGGCCATGGCCTGCGGTACGCCGGTCGTCGCGTACGAGGTGGGTGGCGTGCCCGAGCAGATCGCGCCCGGCCGTACCGGTCTGCTCGCGCGTGACGGTTACCCCGACGAGCTGGCCACCGGCCTCATCCACATTCTGACGGACCCACGTCGTGCTCGAGCGATGGGGATGGCTGGCCACGAGTTTGTCATGCACAACTGCCGCACGGAAGCGGTCGTTGAGCGCTATCGCCGCACGTACGCGGATGCCATTCGCACGTGGTGTCGGCGTCGCGCGCGCTGCGATCCACGTCTCGATCGGGGGCGTGTGGCACGCTGGATCGCCCGCCGCCTGGGCTGGGAATCAGACCGGTCGGTCGAGCCGGCGATACGGGGTATCGCGGCCGACGAGGCATTGCTGGGGGGCGTCCGATGAGTACAGCAGCGCATCAAAGCGAGGTCGGTGTTGCTTCTGCCGTATCGACGCCATCGCGACCACGCGCTCCGGAGTCAGTTCCGCTGATCTCGGTGGTCACGCCTTCGTACAATCAGGGCCGCTTCCTGGAACGCTGTATCCGGAGCGTGCTTGAGCAGGATTACCCCCATTTCGAGCATATCGTCTACGACAACTGCTCCACCGACGAGACGCTCGACATCCTCCGGCGATACCCACACGTGGATTGGGTCAGCGAGCCGGACGCCGGTCAGAGCGATGCGCTCAACAAGGCCGTCCGTAGAAGCCGTGGCGAGATCATCGCCTGGATCAACGCCGACGACTTCTACGAGCCCGGCGCCTTCGGTTTGGCGGCCCGCGAGCTGGCGCGCGACGCCGGCGTGACGGCGATCGTCGGTCGCGTGCACCTGGTTGACGACCAGGGCCGTGTCAAACGAACCACC
>JAUWXH010000439.1 GCA_030616465.1 Planctomycetota bacterium
CATCTGACTCAGCCGCTCGATGCCGACGAGATGAACATTCTCTACACCGGTTTCGTCAACGATGTACTTCCGAACGCCCCAATCGGCGTCTCCTGACAGCTTGCGATTTGTGAAAAGGAGGTAGTTATCTATCTCGCCCTCCTCCTTCAGTGCTTTGATGCGCGGAATCTCCTTCGCGACAACGCTGGACTTATTTCCGTGGAACTTCCCATCCGAACAGCTAGCGATCGGATTATTCGTGTGCTTCGCCTGAATGATGAACTTGCCCGACCAAGGTGCTTTCTCGGATGGGCACCGCTCCGCGGTCCCCTCGAAGCGGCCGTCGCGGCCTCCGTCCCGCCCCTTCGAGAAGACGACCATGCCTGTCCCCAATTCTGAGCGACACAGCACGCCGACGAGTTCTTCAAACTTCTCATCGGCAAGCTGGTGGAGTCGGTAGTCGCGCATGTCAGAGTTCGCCCTCATCCAGGAGGCTTCGGCGCGGCGATCCCTTGCCCGACCTCCGAGCGGGACGCCCAATATCCTGCATCCCGTCCGATACTCGCATCAGCAATCTTAAGCCAGTTCCGTAGGGTGGGCACCGCCTCCATTTCGCTACGCCACAATCGTCACGCTGGCGGTCTCGCTCCACCCTTGACATGCCGCCAAGCCTCGTCGCTGCGCGACGCCGGACTTCGCCCGCGGCGGCCCGTCATGGACAGGCGGTCCCTTTTCGCCGGTGGGGGCGACCCAGCGGAGCATGTAGTGGGCGGTGTTGCCGCCTTCTTCGCCAGCGTAGTCTACCACGTACGGTGTGCGCGTGTCCACCGACAGGGAGCTCAGCTTGCTCGGGGCGTGTCGGGGTGTGTGGTGCTTGAGGAGGAGCGTTGTTCGGCCGAGGATGGGCAGCGCCAGAGGCGTCGGGTCTGGGGGGCCGGCCTACGGCTCGCCCTGCCGGAGGACCGCGTGCTTACGCGTGCGGCTCTGTTCAGGACGTCGGCCACGGGGAGACCGACGCTACGTTCGGGGCGTGCCTACGGCACTCAGGAGCGGATCAGAACTTGAAGTCGCCGTCGCCGAGGCCGGTGTTCAGCCGGACGTTGGTGAAGACGTAGCTGCCCAGCAGCTCTTTGCCTTCGTGGTCCGCGTAACAGTACACCGCGGTGGGCAGCAGCCATTCCTGGTCCAGGTGCAGGACCATGCGCGCGTCGGGATAGATGCCTTCCGGCCCGTCGTACGGCAGGTGGCGAATCAGGACGTAGGTCGGGCGGCCGTCGATCGTCCCCTCGCCGCCGTAGCGAATGTCCAGCACGCCGTTTTCTTCGCCAACCCGGTTGTAGCGCTCGAGCAGCTCGAAGGTGGACTTGAAGCCGAACTCGTCGATAGTGCGTCGGCTGGTTTTGCGGGCTTCCGGTCCGTTGATCGGGACGCGCACGTCCTTGACGAACAGGCGCACGATGGCCCCGTTGGGCTCGACGCGGGCGACCTTTTGATTCTTCTTGTCCAGGAATTCCTTGGTGTCTCTGAAGAGCGCGCGTTTGGCCTCGCTCGCGTTTCTCTGCCAGATCATGTAGACGCTGGTCGGTGCTTCGCGGTAGCGAACCTTGATTTCCTCGCGGGGCCTGAGTTTGCCGTCAATCCGTTCCTGCTTGAGGAAGGTGCAGCAATAGTCGCGGATTTCGCGCTCGTACCGTTCCCGGCCGCGCCGGGTCAGCTCGAGCAGGTCACGCTCGGTCAGCGCTGCCACGGTGCGGGCCGGCGTGGGCGCGCCGGCGTAGGCCGCCGGGCCGAGGAACGCATCCGCCGGTGTCGCTGCCGGGGTCGCGCGGCCCAGCCAGATGATCAGAGCAAGCGACGCTAGACCGGCACTAATCCAGAGCGCACTGCGGTAGCGAGAGGGCATGCGTTTTCAGCTCCATGAGGACAGTCAGGCGGTCAGCTCAGCGTGCCTCTGCCTCGATCCTTCAATCGTCAACCCGCGCCGTCATCCTTGACGCATTCTGGCAGACCGCCCCTGCGGCCGCGGAGGTTACAACCCAGTATAGTGAATTCTACCATACAAACAACCGGAGGTTGCGAGCCTTCCCATCAGCCATTCTCACCCGTGCGACAAGCGTCCCAAGTGGCCGGCGGACCGCTGGGCCGGAGTGGTGACTGTCCGGGAGCGGTTGCGACGGAGAAAAGCGGCTACGGCCCCCCGGCGGCCCACTGCCGAACGAAATCGCCGAACGCGGCGACGGACTCCTCAAACTCGAGCGTGTGGGCGGCAGGGAACACCCGCACGGCGACCGGCTGTGCGGCCAGGCGGCGCAACCACTGCTCAGTTGGGGAGTTACGGATGATGCGGTCGCGCGCCGCCAGGGCGAGCGCCGCCGGCACACGCAGTGAGCCGGGCGCGGCCTTTGCCAGTTGCCGGTCCAGCTTCGACGACTGATAAAGGAACCGGGCGGTGGCGTGGGTCAGCTTGAGGGGGTCATCGTTGATGAACGCTTGTCCGGCGGGGTTGTCGGTGAACAGGCCCGGATCGTCGAGGGGGATCGGACACCGCCGACGCCCGCCGAATAGCAGCGACCAACCCACGCGCGAACGACCGATAATCCCCAAATCCACCGCCGGAAACACCCCCGGCGCTACCAGGAGCAACCGCTCCACACGCTCGTTGTTGCGCAGCACCCAGGCGACGGCCGGCTTGCCACCCCAGCTCACCCCGACCATGCTGAACCGCTCAATCCCGCACCGCGTTTCGAGCCAGGCCGCCAGCTCGTCGATGTCGGCGAGCCAGCGCTGGGCGGAGGGTGTGTCGCCACGGTTCTGCCGGTTC